>NZ_JBJGZD010000009.1:0-161827 GCF_054050335.1 Geodermatophilus sp. SYSU D00698 | reverse complement strand
ACGCCGCAGGCCGCGACGTCGACCACCGCCTCACCCGGCCCCGGATCGGGCACCAGGACCGTCTCGACGCTGACCGGTTCTCCCTTGCCGCGGGCGACGACGCCCCTCACCTCGTAGGCCATGCCGGGAGCCTATGGGCGGCCCGGCGGGGTCCGCGCCCGCTGCTCCCGCTGGCCGGGAACCCCGCCCCGACGGGCAGGTTCCCGAACCCGGCCGTAGCGTTCCCCGCAGTCGTCGTCCCCGTGGAGGTCCCCCGTGGCGCTGCCCGGCTTCCTGCGCCGTGAGCGCATCGTCGCCCGTCCCGGCTTCAACCGCTGGCTGATCCCGCCGGCGGCCCTGGCGGTGCACCTGTGCATCGGGCAGGCCTACGCCACGAGCGTCTACAAGCCCGCGCTGGTCGAGCACTTCGACACGTCGCTGACGGCGATCGGCATCATCTTCTCGATCGCCATCGTCATGCTGGGCCTGTCGGCCGCCCTGTTCGGGACGTGGGTCGACCGCAACGGCCCCCGCGCGGCGATGTTCACCGCGGCCTGCCTCTGGGTCACCGGCTTCCTCGTGGGCGGGCTGGGGATCGAGACCCGCCAGCTGTGGCTGGTCTACCTCGGCTACGGCGTCATCGGCGGCATCGGCCTGGGCATCGGCTACATCTCGCCGGTCTCCACGCTGATCAAGTGGTTCCCCGACCGGCCGGGCCTGGCCACCGGCATGGCCATCATGGGCTTCGGCGGCGGCGCGCTGATCGCCTCGCCACTGTCCCGGCAGGTGATGAGCTGGTACGACCCGGCCTACGACCCCGGCACCCAGGGCTCGGTGCCGAACGGGGACGCCGTCGCGGCGCTGTTCTTCACCTTCGCCGCGCTCTACCTGGTGTTCATGATGTTCGGCGCCTTCATCGTGCGGGTGCCCGGCGAGGGCTGGAGGCCCGCCGGCTTCGACCCGTCGACGATCAAGCAGAAGGCCCTGGTCACCACCGAGAGCGTCTCGGCCAACAACGCGATCAAGACCCCGCAGTTCTGGCTCCTCTGGGTGGTGCTGTTCTGCAACGTCACCGCGGGCATCGGCATCCTCGAGCAGGCCGCGCCGATGATCCAGGACTTCTTCCGCACCGGGGACACGTCGCTGGTGGCCGGGACCGCGGCGGCCGGCTTCGTCGGGGTCCTGTCGCTGGGCAACATGGCCGGCCGCTTCGTGTGGTCCTCGACGTCGGACTACATCGGCCGCAAGCCGATCTACATGGTCTACCTCGGCGTCGGCCTGCTGCTCTACGTCGCGCTGGCCACCATCGGCAACAGCGCCACCTGGGTGTTCGTGCTGCTCGCCGCGGTGATCATCTCGTTCTACGGCGGCGGGTTCGCCACCGTCCCCGCCTACCTGCGCGACCTGTTCGGCACCTACCAGGTGGGCGCCATCCACGGCCGGTTGCTCACCGCGTGGTCGGCGGCCGGTGTTGCCGGGCCGCTGATCGTCAACAGCGTCCTGGACACCCAGGGTGAGCCGGGCAGCCTGGTGGCGGCCAACTACCGGCCGGCGCTGTTCATCATGGTCGGCCTGCTGGCCGTCGGGTTCGTCGCGAACCTGCTGGTGCGGCCGGTGGCCAGCAAGTGGCACGAGCCGCACCGCGACGCCGCCCCGGCCGCCCCCTCGACCCCGGAACGGAGCGCCGCCCGATGAGCACGCCGCTGTCGAAGACGACCTCGCCCGACGGGCAGCAGCCCGTGCACACGCCCACCGGGCTGATCGCGTTCGCGTGGACGCTGGTCGGCGTCCCGCTGGCCTACGGGCTGTACCAGACGGTCAAGACCGCGCTGACGCTGTTCACCGGCTGAGGTCCTGCGTACAGGTCCGCCGCAGCGGAGGCAGCGGCAGGTGGGCCGACAGGTCGGCGCGGTTGCCGCTGGCGCTGACCAGCCCCCCGGCGACGGCCTCGGCCCAGCCGAGCCCGCCGGTGGCCAGCCGCAGCCAGGTGGCCGCGTCGGTCTCGACGACGTTCGGCGGCGTGCCCCGGGTGTGTCGCGGCCCGGGCACCAGCTGGACGGCGACGTGCGGCGGCACCCGCAGCTCCACCGAGCGGCCGGGTACCTGCTGGGCCAGCCACCGCGCGGTCGTCTTCACCGCGGCGCCCAGCACCGACCGCGGGGGCTGCTCGGCCTCCCCGGCCAGCCAGGGGCGGACGGCGTCGACGGCGGCGCGCAGCTCCTCGGCGGGGATCGGCTGCTGCGCGGGCATCAGCTGGTGGGGACGGTGCCCGCCGGGACGGTGCCCACGGTGGCCTCCGGCGACCCGAACAGCGCCGGGAGGGTCGCCGTCCACGCCGCCCGGAGCTCGGCCAGCGGCAGCTCGCCGACGCCCTCGACGGCGAGGACGTCGCCGCCGGTGGTGCCGAGCTCGGTGACCGCGACGCCGGCCCACTCGGCGGTGGTGCGCACCGCCTCGGGGTCGGTCGTGGTGACGACGGCGCGGGCGCCGGACTCGCTGAACAGCGCGGTGAACGCGTCGTCCCCGAGCCGCAGCGTCGCCCCGGTGCCGTAGCGGAGCGCGGACTCGGTCAGCGCCTGGGCCAGGCCGCCGTCGGCGAGGTCGTGCGCGGAGGTGACCAGGCCCTCGCGGCCCAGGGCCCCGAGCAGCTCGCCGAGGGTGTGCTCGGCCTCGAGGTCGACGGCCGGCGGGCGGCCGCCGAGGTGGCCGTGGACGACGCTCGCCCACGCCGACCCGCCGAACTCCGGCCGGGTCTCGCCCAGCAGCAGCACGGTCTCGCCGGCGGCCCGCCAGCCGGTGGGGACCCGGGTGCGGACGTCGTCGTGCACGCCCAGGACGCCGATGACCGGCGTCGGGTTGATGGCGACGTCGCCGGTCTGGTTGTAGAGGCTCACGTTGCCGCCGGTGACCGGGAGGCCGAGGGCGCGGCAGGCGTCGGCCAGGCCGCGGACGGCCTCGGCGAACTGCCACATGACCTCGGGCTCCTCGGGGGAGCCGAAGTTCAGGCAGTTGGTGACCGCCAGCGGCCGGGCGCCGGTGACGGCGACGTTGCGGTAGGCCTCGGCGAGGTTGAGCTGCGCGCCGGCGTAGGGGTCCAGCCGGGTGAATCGGGCGTTGCCGTCCAGGGCGAGGGCGATGCCGCGGTGGGTGTCCTCGTCGATGCGGACCACGCCGGCGTCGTCGGGCTGGGCGAGCACGGTGTTGCCGCGGACGTAGCGGTCGTACTGCTCGGTCACCCAGGTCTTGTCCGCGCCGTCGGGGCTGGCGACGACGGCCAGCCAGTGCGCGGTGAGCTCCTCAGGCGTGGCCGGGCGGGGCAGCGCGGCCGGGTCGTCGGCCTGCAGGGCGTCGAGGTCGGCGGGGCGCTGCATCGGCCGCTCGTAGACCGGGCCCTCGTGGGCGACGGTGCGCGGCGGGACGTCCACGATGCGCTCGCCGTGCCAGTCGACGGTGAGCCGGTCGCCGTCGGTGACCTCACCGATGACGGTGGCCAGCACGTCCCACTTGCGGCAGACGGCGAGGAAGGCGTCCACCTTGGCCGGCTCGACGATCGCGCACATGCGCTCCTGCGACTCGCTCATGAGGATCTCGGCGGGCGTCAGGGTGCTGTCGCGCAGCGGGACGCGGTCGAGGTCGACGTGCATGCCGCCGGTGCCGGCGCTGGCCAGCTCGGAGGTGGCGCAGGACAGCCCGGCGCCGCCGAGGTCCTGGATGCCGGTGACCAGGTCGGCGGCGAAGATCTCCAGGCAGGCCTCGATGAGCAGCTTCTCGGTGAACGGGTCGCCGACCTGCACGCTCGGCCGCTTGGCCGGACCCTCCTGGTCGAAGGTCTCGCTGGCCAGCACGCTCACGCCGCCGATGCCGTCACCGCCGGTGCGGGCACCGAACAGGACGACCTTGTTGCCGGCGCCCTCGGCCTTGGCCAGGCGGACGTCCTCGTGCCTCATCACGCCGACGCACAGCGCGTTGACCAGCGGATTGCCGGCGTAGCACTCGTCGAACAGCAGCTCGCCGCCGATGTTGGGCAGGCCCAGGCAGTTGCCGTAGCCGCCGACGCCGGCGACGACGCCGGGCAGCACCCGGGCGGTGTCGGGGGCGTCGGCCCGGCCGAAGCGCAGCGAGTCCATGACGGCGACCGGCCGGGCGCCCATGGTGAGGATGTCGCGGACGATGCCGCCGACCCCGGTGGCCGCGCCCTGGTAGGGCTCGACGTAGCTGGGGTGGTTGTGCGACTCGACCTTGAAGGTGACCGCGTAGCCGTCGCCGACGTCGACGACGCCGGCGTTCTCGCCGATGCCGACCAGGAGGTGCTCGCTGCGCGGCAGGTCGCCGAACCGGCGCAGGTGCACCTTGGAGCTCTTGTAGGAGCAGTGCTCGCTCCACATGACCGAGTACATGGCCAGCTCGGCGGTGGTGGGCCGCCGGCCGAGGATGTCGCGGATCCGCGCGTACTCGTCGCTCTTCAGGCCGAGTTCGGCGAAGGGCTGCCCGACGTCCGGGGTGCTCTCCGCGAGCGCGACGGTGTCGAGCCGGTCGGCCAGCGGGCCGGGGCCCGTGTCGAGGTCGGAGAGACCCTGCGTCATGCGCTGACGACCGCCTTCAGGACGCTGGTGAAGAAGCCGAGCCCGTCGGTCGACGGCCCGGTGAGGTCCTCGACGGCGTGCTCGGGGTGGGGCATGAGCCCGACGACCCGGCCGTCCTCGCTGGTGACCCCCGCGACGTCGCGCAGGCTGCCGTTGGGGTTGCCGCCGACGTACCGGACCGCGACCCGGCCCTCGCCCTCGAGCCGCTCGAGCTCGGCCGGCGCGGCGACGTAGCGGCCCTCGCCGTTCTTCACCGGGACGACGATCTCCTGGCCCTCGGCGTAGGCCGAGGTCCACGCGGTGTCCGCCCGCTCGATGCGCAGCCGCTGGTCCCGGTTGCGGAAGTGCAGGTGGCTGTTGCGGGTGAGCGCGCCGGGCAGCAGCCCCGCCTCGCAGAGGACCTGGAAGCCGTTGCAGATGCCGAGGACCGGCATGCCCTCCCGCGCCCGGTCGACGACGTCCTGCACCAGGGGCGCGCGGGCGGCGATGGCGCCGGCGCGCAGGTAGTCGCCGTAGGAGAAGCCGCCGGGCAGGACGACGGCGTCGACGTCCTTCAGGTCGTGGTCGGCGTGCCAGAGGACGACGGGCTCGGCGCCGGCCAGCCGCACCGCGCGGGCGGCGTCGACGTCGTCGAGGGAGCCCGGGAAGGTGATGATCCCGATGCGCACGGCTCAGGCCCCCGGCAGGTGCAGCTCGACGTCCTCGATGACGGGGTTGGCCAGCAGCGTCTCGGCGATCTGCTTGAGCTCCGCCTCGTCCGGGGTGCCCTCGACGTCGAGGACGAAGTGCTTGCCCTGGCGGACCCCGGTGACCTGCGTGTGGCCGAGGCGGCCGAGTGCGCCGAGCACCGCCTGCCCCTGCGGGTCGGAGATCTCCGGCTTGAGGACGACGTCGACGACCACCTGCGGCACGGCTCCCGAGCGTACCCGGGCCCCGCACCCGGCCTGCCCGTCCCCGCGAGATCGGCGGTCTCGTGGCCATCGGCGGCTGATCGCCACCAGACCGCCGATCTCGTCAGCGCAGGGCCCGGCGGACCTCCGTCACGACGTCGTCGGGCCTGCCGAGGACGTCCGCGGAGGTGAACCGGAGGACCGTCCACCCCGCGGCGACGAGCCGGTTCTGCCGGCGCAGGTCGCCGACGAAGACGTCCCGCCCACGGTGGACGTCGCCGTCGAACTCGACGAGCACCCGCCGGTCGGGCCACGCCAGGTCCGCCCGGCCGAGCTGCCGCCCGGTGGCGTCGCGGACGACGTGCTGGAGGGCCGGGACGGGGAGACCGGCGGCGTGCAGCAGCCACCGCAGCACCGACTCCATCGGGGACTCGGCGCGGGGGTCGGCGACCGGGAGGACGGCGCGGGCGCGGGCCGATCCGCGGCCGGCCGGCCGCCGGGCCAGCTGGCGGTCGAGGTCGGACCGCGACACCCAGCGGTCGAGCAGCTGGTCGGTCACGGCGAGCAGCGCGGGCGGCTGCAGGACCCCGGCGAGGTCCCGCCACGTCCTCGCCGGGGTGGTCACCGGCACCGAGCCCCGCCGGGTCACGTCCTCGGCGGGCAGCGGCGTGCGGTGGACCCGGCGGTCACGGCGGCTCCCCGGACGCGAGCTCATCGGGACGGTCACGTCGACCCTCCGGTCCGAACGGTCCTGCAGCGGGATCTCCACGTCCCACAGCGCCGCGGCGGTCGCGTGACTGGCCACGGCGCCGGGAGGAGCCGTGAGCAGGACGGCGGCGAGCCGGGACCGCACCTCGCCGGACAGCGCCCGCGGCAGGTAGGTGTCGCGGGAGAGGCGCTCGACGTCGGCGTGCCGCAGCTGCCAGTCGCGGATGCCGGCGTCCAGCGCCCGGGCCCGGGTCGCGGGGCCGGTGAGACGGGACCGCACACGTCGGGTCGGCATCCGCGCACTCTGCCCAGGACGGCGCCACCCCCGCTCCGATCGTCCACAGGTCCGCGCGAGATCGGCGCTCTCGTGGCGATCGAGCGCTGATGACCACGAGACCGCCGATCTCGCGAGGGCGTCAGGGGGCGACGAGGCGCCACACGGCTTCGGGGGCCTCCCAGTGCGCGTTGTGCCCGGCGTCCTCGAGCAGCACCGCACCGGGGTCGACCCGTCGCATCGCGTCGAGACCGACCATCGGGTCGGTCGCGCCGGCGGCCAGCCGCAGCGGCGCCTCCGCGCGGGACAGGACCTCCTCGACCGGCGGGCCGACGGCGCCGAACACGCGCGGGTCCAGCGCCGCGGTGAACCCGCCGCCGGCCTCGCGGACCCCGGCGAGGGCCACCCCGGAGGCCGGGTCCACCAGCCCGGTCAGCCCGGCCAGCCGCAGGTGCCGCGCGGCGGCCTCGGCGGCGGTCGGGAACACCTGCGGCGGGCGGCCGGCCAGCGAGCGGGCCCGCGCGACCTCGTCGTCGGTCCAGTCGATCTTGACCCCGACCGCGACGACCCGGACGACGTCGACGCCGTACCAGCCGCCGGCGAGCACCGCGCCGACGACGCCGCCGAAGGAGTGCCCGAGCACGGTCACCCGCGTGGCCCCGCGGTCGGCCGCCACCGCGGCCACGTCCGCGGCGTGCACCGCGTACCCGTAGGGCGGCTCGGCCACGGAGCGGCCGTGCCCGCGCAGGTCGGGGACCGCCCAGGACCCGGGCCAGGACCGCTCGGCCAGCGGCAGCAGCCGGTCCCACACCGCGCCGGTCGCGCCGAGCCCGTGCAGCAGCAGGAGCAGGTCCCCGCCCGACCCGCCGGAGCGGTACCCGATGCCCGCGCGCGTCCGCATCAGCGGAAGGAGGTGCCGGTCAGCTGCTCGTAGGCGGCGACGTAGCGCTCGCGGGTGGCGGAGACGACGTCGTCGGGGAGCTCCGGCGGTGGCGAGACGCGGTCCCAGCCCGAGGAGGTCAGCCAGTCGCGGACGTACTGCTTGTCGAACGAGGGCTGCGGGGCCCCGGGCGCCCACGACGACGCCGGCCAGAAGCGCGACGAGTCCGGCGTGAGCACCTCGTCGCCGAGCACCAGGCCGCCGTCGGCACCGAGGCCGAACTCGAACTTCGTGTCGGCCAGCAGGATGCCCGCCCCCGCGGCGACCTCCGCGCCCCGCCGGTACAGCGCCAGCGTCAGCTCCCGCAGCTCCTCCGCCCGCGCGGCGCCGACGAGGGACACCACGCGCGCGAAGTCGATCGCCTCGTCGTGCTCCCCCACCTCGGCCTTCGTCGACGGCGTGAACACCGGCTCCGGCAGCCGCGAGCCCTCGACCAGCCCGGGCGGGAGCGGCACGTCGCGGATGGAACCGGTGCGCGAGTACTCGACGGTCCCCGAGCCGGACAGGTAGCCGCGCGCCACGCACTCGACCGGCAGCATGTCCAGCCGCCGCACGAGCATCGCCCGCCCGGCGACGCCGGCCGGCACGTCGGTGGCCGACACCAGGTGGTGGGTGGCGCCGAACGCGGACAGCACCGGCGTCAGCTGCTCGAACCACCACACCGACAGCTGGGTGAGCACCCGCCCCTTGTCCGGGATCGGCGTCGGCAGCACGTGGTCGTAGGCCGAGATCCGGTCGGAGGCGACCAGCAGGAGGCGGTCGTCGCCGGCGTCGTAGACCTCCCGCACCTTGCCGCGGGCGACCAGGGGCAGGTCCACGGTCACGTCAGCGCGGCCAGCCGGTCGAACAGCGGGCCGAGGTTGCGCACGTAGCCCTCGGGGCGGCAGATCTCGTCCAGCCGCGCCTCGTCGAGCGTCACGCCGGAGGAGTCCGCGCGGGTGCGCAGCGTCGACCGGAACGGCGTCCCGGAGTTCCACGTCTCCATCGCCGCGCCCTGCACCAGCGCGTAGGCGTCCTCGCGCGAGAGCCCGGACTCGACCAGCTCCAGCAGCACGGCGGAGGTGTAGATCAGCCCGCCGGTGAGGTCGAGGTTGGCCCGCATCCGGTCGACGTCGACGACCAGGTTCTCCACCAGGCCGGTGGTCAGGTGCAGCAGGTAGTCGGTGGTGATCGCGGCGTCGGGGAGGAACACCCGCTCGGTGGACGAGTGCGAGATGTCCCGCTCGTGCCACAGCGGGATGCCCTCCATCACCGGGACGACGGCGGCGCGCACCACCCGCGCGAGCCCGGCGATCCGCTCCGAGCGGATCGGGTTCTTCTTGTGCGGCATCGCGCTGGAGCCCTTCTGGCCGGAGCCGAAGGCCTCCGACAGCTCCCGCACCTCGGTGCGCTGCCCGTGCCGGACCTCGAGCGCGATGGTCTCGCAGACGGTGGCGATGACCGCCAGCGCGGCGACCCACTCGCTGATCGAGTCGCGGATGACCACCTGGGTGGAGGCGTCGGCCGGCCGCAGCCCGAGCGCCTCGGCGACCACGACCTCCACCGACGGGTCGATGAGCGAGTAGGTGCCGACGGCGCCGGAGATCGCGACGACGCCGACACGCTCGCGTGCCGCGCGCAGCCGGTCGCGGGAGCGGGCCGTCGCGAACGCGAGGTCGGCCACCCGGTGCCCCCACACCACCGGCTCGGCGTGCACGCCGTGCGTGCGCCCGACCCGCAGGGTCTGCCGGTGCGCCAGGCCGTGGTGGCGCAACGCGGCGACCAGCCGGTCGGCCTTGGCCAGCAGCACGTCGGTGGCCTCGGTGAGCTGCACGGCGAGCGCGGTGTCGAGCAGGTCCGACGACGTCATGCCGTGGTGCACGTAGGCCGCCGCCGAGCGGGGCTCGGTGTTGTCGGCCCAGGCGGTGAGGAAGGCGATGACGTCGTGCTGCGTCGTCTCCTCGATCTCCGCGACGCGGGCGGCGGTCGGCGGCGGGGCGTTGCGCACCGGCTCGACGACGTCGGCCGGGACCCGCCCGGCGGCCGCGTGCGCCTCCAGCACCAGCGTCTCCACCCGGCACCACAGCTCGTACTTGTGCTCGTCGCTCCAGACCCGGCCCATCTCGGGGAGCGTGTAGCGGTCGATCACGCGGGTACCCCCGGCAGCCGGTCGAGTCGTCGGAACACGGGAGCATCCTCCCGCAGCGCTAGCGTGATCGAGAACGGCCCCCACCGACCGCGGAGGACCCCATGCTGCGACAGGCCGGCTCCCTGGTCGCCCGCGCGCGCGAGCGCATCCGGGCGGCGGGTGAGCGGGACCCGCACGCGTGGCCCGAGCGCGACGACGACCGGGCGATCCTGGTGCACGACGAGGTGTACGACGAGGAGGCCGACGCCGGTCCCGCCGACCCGCTGGCCGACGGTGAGCCGCCGCTCGGCAGTCCCGAGCCCGGCGCCCCCGACCTCGACGGGCCGCTGGGTGCGGGCGGGGTGAGCGGCCCCCCGGAAGGCGGGCGCCCGCACCGGGCCGCCGAGCGCGGCCGCCGGCTGCTGGGCCCGGGCCGCGAGGCCCCGCAGGGCGACGCCGCGGTGCCCGGCGCGCTGCGCACGGCGGCGGCCTGGTCGTGGCGGCTGATCGTCGTCCTCGCGGGGCTGTACGTGCTGCTCTACGCGGCGGCGTACGTCGCCGTGGTGATCGTCCCGGTCATGGTCGCGCTGCTGCTGGCGGCGTTGCTGCAGCCGGGTGCGGCCGCGCTCATCCGGCGCGGGTGGCCGCGGTCGCTGGCCGCGATGGCGATGCTGCTGGTCGGGCTGGCCGTCGTCGCCGGGATCATCACGCTGGTCGTCGAGCGGTTCAGCGCCGGCTTCTCCGACCTCGCCGACCAGGTCAGCCAGGGCCTGGACCAGATCCGCGACTTCGTCGTCGAGACCTTCCCGGTCACCCAGCGGCAGATCGACGACGCGGTGACCGCCGCCCAGGACGCCATCGTGTCCAACCGGGAGACGCTGGCCACCGGCGCGCTCACCACGGCCGCCACGGTCGGCGAGGTGTTCACCGGCGTCGTCCTGGCGCTGTTCACGCTCTTCTTCTTCCTCAAGGACGGCCGGTCCATCTGGCTGTGGCTGGTCGGCCTGTTCCCCCGCGACTCGCGCGCGTTCATCGACGAGGCCGCCCGCCGGTCGTGGCGCACGCTCATCTCCTACGTCCGCGCCACCGTCGCCGTGGCGCTGGTCGACGCCGTCGGCATCGGCGTCGGCCTGGCGGTCCTCGGCGTGCCGCTGGTGATCCCGCTGGCCGCGCTGGTGTTCCTCGGCGCGTTCATCCCGATCATCGGGTCGTTCCTGGCCGGCTCGATCGCGGTGCTGGTCGCGCTGGTCGCCGTCGGCCCGATCAAGGCGCTGATCGCGCTGGCGATCGTCGTCCTGGTCATGCAGCTCGAGGGGCACGTCCTGCAGCCGCTGCTGCTGGGCAAGGCGGTGCACGTGCACCCGCTGGCGGTCGTGCTGGCGATCGCCGCCGGCCTGCTGGTCGCCGGGATCTTCGGCGCGCTGATCGCGGTGCCGGTGGTGGCCTGCGCGAACGTCGCCGGCACCTACCTGTCCCGCCGGCACGACGGCCCGCGCCCGCCCGAGCCGCGGCCCGAGCGGGCGAGGCCGGCGGTCGGCGTCCGCGGCTAGGGGACGTCCCCGGCCGGGGCGTAGGCCCCCGGGTGGGCGGCGAGGTGGGCGCGGAACGCCCGGTCGATCGTCTCGTCCCACTCCGGGAGCGCGGCGTCGTAGCGCCGGCCGGCCTCGACCTCGAGCCGCTCGGCCGCGTCGGCGTCGTCCTCCCGCAGCGCGGCGGCCTCCCGGGCGACGTCCTCCACCGCGTCGGCGGCCGCGTCCAGCCCCAGCAGGCGGAAGCCGGTGACCGCGGCGGCGCGGCGGCCGGGCCCGAGGCCCTCGACCGCGTGCAGCAGGCCGCCGTTCATCGCCATCCCGTGGCAGAGGAGCACCGCGGCCAGCGCGGCGTCGCCGGGGTGGGTCGCCGGGACGTCCGGGTCGCAGGCGCGGTCCCAGATGCGGTCGGCGGGGTCAGCCAACGCTGATGCGCCCCTCGACGGCGGCCAGCGCGATGTCGCTGCGCCAGTGCGCGCCGGCCAGCCGGACGGCGGCCACCCGCTCGTAGGCGGCCTGCCGCGCGGTGGCGAGGTCGGCGCCCGTGGCGGTCACCGCGAGCACCCGCCCGCCGGCCGAGCGGACGGTGCCCTCGGCATCCACGACGGTGCCCGCGTGCAGCACGCCCTCGCTGTCGGCGCCGGCGATCGGGTCGCCCGTGCGCGGCCGCTCGGGGTAGCCCTCGGCCGCGACGACGACGGTGACCGCCGCGCCGTCGCGCCAGCGCAGCGGCGGGTGGTCGGCGAGCGTGCCGGTGGCCGCGGCGTGCAGCAGCCCGGCCAGCGGGGTCTCCAGCAGCGGCAGCACCACCTCGGTCTCGGGGTCGCCGAAGCGGGCGTTGAACTCGACCACCCGCACGCCGCGAGAGGTCAGCGCCAGGCCCGCGTAGAGCAGCCCGCTGAACGGCTCGCCGCGGCGGCGCATCTCGTCGACGGTCGGCTGCAGGACGGTGGCCAGCACCTCGTCGACCAGGCCCGGCGGCGCCCAGGGCAGCGGGGCGTAGGCGCCCATCCCGCCGGTGTTGGGGCCGGCGTCGCCGTCGTCGCGGCGCTTGTGGTCCTGCGCGGGCAGCAGCGGCAGCACCGTCGTCCCGTCGGTGACGGCGAACAGCGACACCTCCGGGCCGTCGAGGTACTCCTCGACCAGCACCGCTCCCCCGGCGTCGAGCACCCGGTGCCCGTGGGCGACCGCGGCGTCCCGGTCGGTCGTGACGACGACGCCCTTGCCGGCGGCCAGCCCGTCGTCCTTGACCACGTACGGCGCGCCTGCCTCGTCGAGCGCCGTCTCCAGCTCGGCGGGCCCGCCGACGGGCCAGGAGCGGGCGGTCGGCACCCCGGCGGCGGCCATGACGTGCTTGGCGAAGGACTTGCTGCCCTCGATCTGCGCGGCCTGCTGCGACGGGCCGAAGCAGGCGACGCCGGCGTCGCGGACGGCGTCGGCGGCGCCGGCGACCAGCGGTACCTCGGGGCCGACGACGACCAGGTCGGCGGCCCAGCCGGTGGCCAGCGCGGCCACCGCCACCGGGTCGGCGACGTCGAGTGCGGCCTGCTCGGCGATGCGGGCGGTGCCCGCGTTGCCCGGCGCGCAGGCCAGCGCGGTCACCGCGGGGTCGGACTGCAGAGCGACGCACAGGGCGTGCTCCCGGGCACCGGAGCCGATCACGAGCACGCGCACGGACCGCGACCCTACCCATGAAGGACCCCGTCCTCCCCACCCCGCGCACGCTCGGGGCGGTGCCCTGGACGGGGCCTGCTACCGCACCCGGTTCGGCTGGGACCGGTACGCCCGGTGCAGCGCCTTGACCCGCTGGTGCTCGGCGGCGCGGGCGCGGGCGTCGGCCCGCAGCAGCTGGCGGCGCGCCTCGGCCTGCAGCTTGCGCCAGCCCAGCAGGCGGCCCGGGTCGAGCCGGCCCTCGTCGATCGCCGCGGCGACGGCGCACCCGGGCTCGGTGCGGTGCTCGCAGTCGCGGAACCGGCAGTGGGCGGCCAGCTCGGCGACGTCGGCGTAGGCGGTGTCCACGCCCTCGTCGTCGTAGAGGCCGAGCTCCCGCATGCCGGGGGTGTCGACGAGCAGGCCGCCGCCGGGCAGGACGTGCAGCTCGCGGGAGGTGGTGGTGTGCCGGCCGCGGCCGTCGGCCTCCCGGATCTCCCGGGTGGGCGCCACCTCGCGGCCGGCCAGCGCGTTGGCCAGCGAGGACTTCCCGACGCCGGACGGCCCCACCATCGCCGCCGTCACGCCGGGCCCGAGCAGCGCCCGCAGCGCGTCCAGGCCCGCGCCGGTGCGCGCGCTGACGGCCAGCACCTGCGCGCCGACGGCGTCCTCGGCCACCTCCGCGACGGCGGCGGCCACGTCGTCGCACAGGTCGGCCTTGGTGAGGACGACGACCGGCGTCGCCCCGCTCCCCCACGCGACGGCGAGGTAGCGCTCGACGCGGCGGGCCCGGGTCGGGCCGGCGAGCGCGTCGACGACGAGGACCAGGTCCAGGTTCGCGGCGACGACCTGCGCGGCGGAGGTGCGCCCGGCGACCGTGCGGGTGAACGCCGAGGTGCGGGGCAGCAGCGCGACGGCGAGCTCCCCGCGCAGCGCCACCCAGTCGCCGACCGCGGGTGCCGCCACCCCGTCGGGGTCGTGCAGCGCGGCGGCGGGGTGCACGCGCCGCTCGCCGTCGGCGGTGAGCACGGTCAGCCGGCCGCGGTCGACCCGCGCCACCCGTCCGGGCTCGGTCCCCGGCGGGAGCTGCGCCAGACGCGCCCGGGACCAGCCGATCCCTGAGAGATGTGTCACGGGGTGGATGGTCCCGCGCAGGTCAGCGCGGTGTCCTCCCAATTCTCAGAGACTCGCCAGTCCGCGTTCGCCATCCCGACACCTCGGTCGGGTGTTCTGGACGGCATGCACGCGATCGAGTCGCTTGCGACTCCCGCCGTGGCCCGGTCCTCCCGTCCGCTCGTGGTGGGGCACCGCGGTGCCTGCGCCTACCGGCCGGAGCACACGATCGCCAGCTACGAGCTGGCCATCGACATGGGCGCCGACCTCATCGAGCCCGACATCGTCGTCACGAAGGACGGCGCGCTGATCGCGCGGCACGAGAACGAGCTGTCGCGCACCACCGACGTCGCCACCCGGCCGGAGTTCGCCGACCGCCGCACCACGCGCCGGGTGGGCCGCAAGCGGCGCACCGGCTGGTTCGCCGAGGACTTCACCCTCGCCGAGCTGCGCACCCTGCGCGCCGTCGAGCGGCGGCCGGACCTGCGCCCGCTCAACACCGCCTACGACGGCCAGTTCGGGGTCCTCACCCTCGAGGAGGTCGTGGAGCTGGCCCGCCGGCGGTCGACGCCGCTGCGGCAGGTGCGCGTGCTCGCCGAGCTCAAGAAGCCCAGCTGGTCGGCCGAGCGCGGCCAGCCGATGGTCGAGCTGGTCGCCGCCGAGCTGCGGCGGCTGGACGCGACCTCCCCCGACGGCACCGTCGTCGTCCAGTCCTTCGACGCCGCGGCCCTGCGCCGGCTGCGCGCCGACCTCGGGGACGACGGCCCGACCATGTTCCAGCTGGTCGACGTCACCGCCTGCGACGACCACCTGCTCACCAACGCCGGGCTGCGCGCGGTGTCCACCTACGCGCAGGGCATCGCGCCCTGCGTGGACCACGTCCTGCTGCGCGACGCCGACCAGCGGATGACCGGCGTGTCCGACCTGCTGCCCCGCGCGCACGCCGCCGGCCTCACGGTGGTGCCGTGGACGCTGGCGGCGGAGAACGAGTTCCTCCCGCGGCACCTGCGCAGCAGCGAGGACCCGGCCGCCCGGGGCGACGCGCTCGGGGCCGCGCGGCTGCTGCTCGCCCTCGGGGTCGACGGGATCATCACCGACAACCCCGACGTCGTCGTCGCCGCCCGCGCCGAGCTGGAGCACACGGCCGCCCCCGCGATCGACACCGCGGTGGACACCGCCGCCTGACCGGAGCCGCCTGACCGGAGCCGCCCGACGGGAAGGCCCCTGCAGGGTCCCGCCGCGAGCCTGCGAGTGGCGGGGGCAGGGGGTCCTCCGTCAGTCGATCAGGTCGTGGACGACGACGTTCTCGTCGCGGCCCGGGCCGACGCCGATCACGCTGATCCGCGCGCCGGAGAGCTCCTCGAGGCGGCGGACGTAGGCCTGCGCCTCGGCGGGCAGCTCGTCGAAGGAGCGGCAGTGCCGGATGTCCTCGGACCAGCCCGGCATCTCCTCGTACACCGGCTTCGCGTGGTGGAAGCCGGTCTGGGTCATCGGCATCTCCTCGTGCCGGACGCCGTCGACGTCGTAGGCGACGCAGATCGGCACCGTCTCCAGCCCGGAGAGCACGTCGAGCTTGGTGAGGAAGTAGTCGGTGATCCCGTTGACCCGGCTGGCGTAGCGGGCGACGACGGCGTCGAACCAGCCGCAGCGGCGGTCGCGGCCGGTGGTCACGCCGACCTCGCCGCCCTGCTTGCGCAGGTACTCGCCGTTGGCGTCGAACAGCTCGGTCGGGAACGGGCCCGAGCCCACGCGGGTCGTGTAGGCCTTGAGGATCCCGACCACCCGGGAGATGCGGGTGGGGCCGATGCCGCTCCCGGTGGCCGCGCCGCCCGCCGTCGGGTTGGACGACGTCACGAACGGATAGGTGCCGTGGTCGACGTCGAGCAGGGTGCCCTGCGAGCCCTCCAGCAGCACCCACTCGCCGGCGTCGAGCGCGTCGGCGAGCATCAGCCGGGTGTCGGCGATGCGGCCCTTGAGCTGCTCGGCGTAGCCGGCGTACTCCTCGACCACCTCGTCGACGTCGATGGCCTTGCGGTTGTAGACCTTGACCAGGACCTGGTTCTTCTCGATCAGGGTGCCCTCGAGCTTCTGCCGCAGGATCGACAGGTCCAGCAGGTCGGCCACCCGGATGCCGGTGCGGGCCACCTTGTCGCCGTACGCGGGGCCGATGCCGCGGCCGGTGGTGCCGATCTTGCGCTTGCCGAGGAACCGCTCGGTGACGCGGTCCAGCGCGCGGTGGTGCGGCATGATCAGGTGGGCGTCGGCCGAGATGACCAGCCGCGAGGTGTCGACGCCGCGCTCCTCCAGTCCGGCGAGCTCGCCGATGAGCACCTGCGGGTCGACGACGACGCCGTTGCCGATGACCGGCGTGCAGCCCGGCGTGAGGATCCCCGACGGGATCAGGTGCAGGGCGTAGCGCTCGCCGTCGGGCGTGATGACGGTGTGCCCCGCGTTGTTGCCGCCCTGGTAGCGGACCACGTAGGGGACGCGGCCCCCGAGCAGGTCGGTGGCCTTGCCCTTGCCCTCGTCGCCCCACTGGGCGCCGATCAGCACGACTGCCGGCATCTCGCTGTCGTCCCCCTCAGGACTCGTCACCGGCGGTCGACCGGCTGGCAGGTGGCAGGGTATCGGCATGCCCCTCGTCGAGTTCGACCTGCGCGGTCTCGCGCCCGGACGGGCGCCCGAGCGGGCCGTCCTCGCCGAGGCGCCGGACGCGGACTCCCTGCTGGTGCGCGGCCCTGTGCCGGCGCTCGCGGGCGTGCTGGCCGTGCTGCACGCCGCCGGCCGGACGGCGGAGGTCCCGGTGTCCTGGGACCCCGCCGACGACAGCGCCTCCCGGGGGCTGGCCCGGGACCTGGGCATCGGCAGCGGCGGGGAGCGGGAGCTGTCGCTGGTCCGCGACGACCACGGCGGGGTGCTGCTGCAGCACGGCCGCTACGAGGCCGCCGGGAAGGGGCGGCTGCCGCTGGCCGCGCGCCTGGGCGTGCAGGCCCACCACGACGACGCCCGGGTGGCCGACGGGATGGTGGCGCGGATCGACGTGCGGCCGGACTGGACCGCCGTCGACACGATCCGCGTCGTCGTCTCCCCGCAGCTGATGCGCCCGCCGCGGCGGAGCTCCGGCCGCGCGCTGCAGCTGGCCAGCGACCCGGCCCGGGTCACCCGCGACGGCGTCCCCTACCCGCGGCCGGTCTCCCGCTGGACCTGGTACGCCGACGACCGGGTGCGCTGGCGCCTGCGCCCCTGAGGGGGACGCGATCGCGGCCGCCGTCGTGGACACTGGAGGGACTCCAGACCGAGGAGGCCCTCCTGCGACCGTTCCCCCCGGTGGCCCGGTGACCGTCGACCGCCTGCCCGCGTTCCGCGTCGCCCCGCCGCGCCGGCGGCTGCTCGACCGGGCCCTCGCCCGGCCCAGCCTGGTCGCGGTCCTCGGGCTGGTGATCGTCCTCGTCCTGTTCGGGCTCCGGACGCCCGACCTGCTCACGCCGGCCGGGCTGGGCGGGGTCCTCGACGCCGCGGCGCTGCTCGGCATCGGCGGCGTGGCGGTGGGCCTGCTCATGGTCGGCGGCCACTTCGACCTGTCGATCGGCACCGTCACCCTCGGCAGCGCCGTCCTCACCGCGCTGCTCGCCGGCCCCGCCGGGTGGGGCATCTGGCCCGCGCTGGCGACGTCGCTGGCCGCGGCCCTCGCCGTCGGGCTGGTCAACGGCTGGCTGGTGGTGCGCACCGGGCTGCCGAGCTTCCTGGCCACCCTCGCCACCGCGCTGGTGCTGCAGGGCACCACCCTGTCCGGCGTCCCGCTCGTCGCGGGCGCGCCGCGGATCAGCGGCCTGGACGAGGCGCCCGGCTGGTCCTCGGCGTCCGCCGTGTTCGGCGCCACCGCCGAGGTGGGCGGCGGCACCTTCCCGGTGTCGCTGCTGTGGTGGCTGGCCGCCACCGCGGGCGCCGGCTGGCTGCTGTGGCGGACGCGGTTCGGCAACGAGGTGCTGGCGATGGGCGGCTCCCGCCGGGCGGCCCGCGAGCTGGGCGTGCCGGTCCGCCGGACGACGCTGGTGCTCTACGCGCTGACCGCGACGGCGGGCTGGCTGCTCGGCACGCTGGCGCTAGTGCCGGCCGCGAGCGTCGGCGCCACCCCGGCCCTGGTGAGCGCCATCGACTACGTGGTGGTCGCGGTGATCGGCGGCTGCCTGCTGACCGGCGGGCAGGGGTCGATGGCCGGCGCCGCGGTCGGCGCGCTGCTCTACGCCGCCGCCCGCGAGGGCGTGGAGCTCGCCGGGTGGGACCCGCGCTGGTCGCAGGCGCTGCTCGGCGTCGTGCTGCTGGTCGCGCTGCTGGTGGGAGGGGTGGTGCGCGCCCGGCTGCGGGCCGCGCCGCGCTCGTGACCGCCGTGCCACCGGTGCTGGAGCTGCGCGGGCTGAGCGTCCGCCACGGCGGCGTGCCGGCGCTGGACCGGGTCGCGGTCGCGCTGGAGGGCGGTCGCATCACCTGCGTGCTCGGCGAGAACGGCGCGGGCAAGTCGACGCTGGTGTCGGTGCTGTCGGGGCTGCGCCGGCACGACGAGGGCGAGCTGCTCCTCGACGGCGTCCCGGTGCGCTTCCGCAGCCCCCGGGCGGCGCGGGCTGCGGGGATCGCCACGGTCTGGCAGGACCTCGCCGTCGCGCCGCTGCTGCCGGTGTGGCGCAACCTGTGCCTGGGCGCCGAGCCGACCCGCCGGCCGTGGCCGCTGCGCCGCCTGGACGTCGACGCCGCCCGGGAGACCACCGTGCGCGCCCTGGACCGCATCGGCGTCACCGGCATCGACCCCGACCAGCCGGTGAACACGCTCCTGCCGGGGTCGCGGCAGAGCCTGGCGATCGCGCGGGCGGTGCACTACGGCTCGCGGGCGCTGGTGATCGACGAGCCGACCGAGCCGATGACCATCGCCCAGCACACGCTGGTCGGGCAGGCGGTGCTCGGCGCGCGGGCGCAGGGGCTCGCCGTCGTCGTCGTCACCCACAACCCGCGCTACGCGCACCTGGTGGGCGACCGCTTCCTGCTGCTGGCCCGCGGCCAGGTGGCCGGCGACCTCACCCGCGCCGACGTCGACGCCGACGACCTGACCCGGCTCATGGCCGGCGGTGAGGAGCTCACCGCGCTGACCGCCCGCCTGCAGGAGCTGCACCCCGAGCTCGGCGACCGCTAGGCCGCCGAGCCCGGGGGCGGGTCAGGTGAAGAGGCTGACGCCGCCGGGGCCCACCAACAGGCCCACGACGATCAGCACGATGCCCCAGAGCAGCTGCTTGCGGAGGATCGCGAAGATGCCGGCGACCACCAGGACGACGGCGAGGATCCAGAGGAGCGTTGCCACGGACACCTCCTGTGACGGGCGCCCCGGCGGGGCGCGCTGGACACGGAGTGTTCTCCCGGCGAGGCCGCCCCGCCCGGTGAACGCAGTGGTGCGGGGGCGGCCTCACCCGTCACGGTGACCGTGGGTGATCCGGGCCGGGTCCCGGGGAAGGAGCCCGGGTCAGGGTGCGAGCGAGGGGTCGCAGTCGCGCAGCAGCTGGGTGCAGCGCTCCTGCTCGTCGGTCTCGCCGATCGCCTCGGCGGCGCGCGCGAGCACGGTGACGCAGCGCAGGAAGCCCCGGTTGGGCTCGTGCGACCACGGCACCGGGCCGTGGCCCCGCCAGCCGTTCCTCCGCAGCGCATCCAGGCCGCGGTGGTAGCCGGTGCGGGCGTAGGCGTAGGCCTCGATGGTGCGGCCGTCCGCGAGCGCGGCCTCGGCCAGCGCCGCCCAGGCCGCGCTGGCCCGCGGGTGGCCGGCGGCGACCTCGGCGGGGTCCGTGCCGGCCGCCAGCGCGGCCTCCGCCTCGGGGTCGCCGGGCAGCAGCGTGGCCGGCGGCTCGCCGAGCAGGTTCTGGTGCGCGTGGGTCACGGCTCAGGCGCCCTGCGACTGGCCGGCCGACAGCAGGTCCTCGCACGCGGTGACGACGCGGGCGGCCATGCCGGTCTCGGCGGCCTTGAGGTAGCTGCGCGGGTCGTAGGTCTTCTTGTTGCCGACCTCGCCGTCGATCTTCAGCACGCCGTCGTAGTTGCTGAACATGTGCCCGGCGATCGGCCGGGTGAAGGCGTACTGGGTGTCGGTGTCGACGTTCATCTTCACGACGCCGTAGGACAGCGCCTCGCGGATCTCCGACTGCAGCGAGCCCGAGCCGCCGTGGAAGACGAAGTTGAACGGCTTGCCGCCGTCCCCGAGGCCGAACTCCTGCGACACGACCTCCTGGCCCTGCTTGAGGACCTCCGGGCGCAGCTTGACGTTGCCCGGCTTGTAGACGCCGTGGACGTTGCCGAAGGTCGCCGCCAGCAGGTAGACGCCGCGCTCCCCGAGGCCGAGCGCCTTGGCGGTGGCCACGAAGTCGCCGGGGGCGGTGTAGAGCTTCTCGTTGATCTCGTGGGCGACGCCGTCCTCCTCGCCGCCGACGACACCGATCTCCAGCTCGAGTACGATCTTGGCCGCCGCGGTCTTCTCGAGCAGCTCCTCGGCGATCTGGAGGTTCTCCTCCAGGTCGATCGCCGAGCCGTCCCACATGTGCGACTGGAACAGGGGCGCCTGGCCCGCGTCGACCCGGTCCTTCGACAGCGCGATCAGCGGCCGGACGTAGGAGTCGAGCTTGTCCTTGGGGCAGTGGTCGGTGTGCAGCGCGACGTTGACCGGGTACTTCTCCGCGACGACGTGCGCGAACTCGGCCAGCGCGACGGCGCCGGTGACCATGTCCTTGACCCGGGTGCCGGAGCCGAACTCCGCGCCGCCGGTGGAGAACTGGATGATGCCGTCGCTGCCCGCGTCGGCGAACCCGCGGAGGGCCGCGTTGATCGTCTCCGACGAGGTGCAGTTGATGGCCGGGTAGGCGAAGCCGCCCTCCTTCGCCCGGCTGATCATGTCGGCGTAGACCTCGGGGGTCGCGATGGGCATCGGGGCACTCCTGTCGATCGACGCTGGTCGGCGGTCAGTATCTCCCGGGCGCGGAACCCCCGACAGGCCCCCGTCTCAACCCCTGCGGCGCAGCACCTTGCCGGGGTTGAGCAGGCCGGCCGGGTCGAGGGCGTCCTTGATCCGGCGGTGCACGTCCAGCGACACCTCGCCGATCTCGCGCTCCAGCCACTCGACCTTGATCGAGCCGATGCCGTGCTCGCCGGTGACCGTGCCGCCCAGCGCCAGGCCCAGCTCCAGGACGTCGTCGAAGGCGGCGAACGCCCGCGCCCGCTGGTCGGGGTCGGTGGGGTCGAAGCAGACCGTCGGGTGCATGTTGCCGTCGCCGGCGTGCCCGACGACGCCGATGGTCAGTCCCCGCCGCACGGCGATGCCGTCGCAGCCGTCGAGGAACTCGGCGATCCGCGAGCGGGGCACGGCGACGTCGTCGATGAGCGTGCTGCCCAGCTGCTCGAGCGCGGGCAGCGCCATCCGGCGGGCGGCGAGCAGCAGGTCGCCCTCGGCGGGGTCGGCGGTGGTGTGCACGAGCTCCGCGCCGGCCTCGCGGCACAGCCGCGCCAGCGCCTCGACCTCGGCGAGCGCCGCCTCGCCCCCGGCGTCGGACTGCGCGACGAGCAGGGCGTGCGCGGCCCGGTCGAGGTCGGCGTGCAGCAGGTCGTCGACGGCGCAGATGCAGGTGTTGTCCATGACCTCCAGCAGGCTGGGCACCAGCCCTGAGGTGACCACCCGCTCGACCACCTGCCCGGTCTGCGCGGTGGTGGCGAAGGTGGCCACCAGGGTCACCGGCTGCTGCGGCGCCGGGCGCAGCGCGAGCGTGGCCTCGGTGATGACGCCGAGGGTGCCCTCCGAGCCGACGAACAGCCGGGCGAGGTCGTAGCCGGCGACGCCCTTGACCGTGCGGCGCCCGGTGCGCAGCACCCGCCCGTCGGCGAGGACCACCTCGAGGCCGAGCACGTAGTCGGTGGTGACGCCGTACTTCACGCAGCACAGGCCGCCGGAGTTCTGCGAGAGGTTGCCGCCGATCGTGCACCAGTCGTAGCTGGAGGGGTCCGGCGGGTAGAACAGCCCGGAGCCGGCGACGGCGTCGCGCAGCTGCTTGTTGACCACGCCGGGCTGGACGACGGCGAGCCGGTCGGCGGCGCTGACCTCCAGGACGGCGTCCATGCGGGTCATGACCATGGTGATCGCGCCGTCGACGGCGTTGCTCGCGCCGGCCAGCCCCGAGCCCGCGCCGCGC
The DNA here is from genome assembly GCF_054050335.1 of Geodermatophilus sp. SYSU D00698. Taxonomy (NCBI): domain Bacteria; kingdom Bacillati; phylum Actinomycetota; class Actinomycetes; order Geodermatophilales; family Geodermatophilaceae; genus Geodermatophilus; species Geodermatophilus sp. SYSU D00698. The sequence continues at coordinate 139,847 of NZ_JBJGZD010000009.1, read as the reverse complement.
GGGACGACCGGGACGCCGTGCCGCGAGGCGACCCGCATGACCGCGGCGACGTCGTCGGTGCTCCGGGGGAGGACGACCGCGGCGGGGGTGCCGGCCTCGGCGAGCATCGCCTGGTCGCGGGCGTAGGCGGCGGTGACGTCGGGGTCGGTGAGGACGCCGTCGCGGCCGAGCACGGCGGCGAGCTCGTCGACCCACGCGGTGGCGAGTGTGGTCACCGCCACACCGTACGGCCGATCCCGGGCACGTCCGCGGAGATGTCCCGCGCACCTCCGCGGATCTGCGCGGCTACGACAGGCCGAGGTCGGACAGCTCGAAGGCGGCGCGGTACTCCAGGCCCGCGGCCTCGACGGCGGCCCGCCCACCGCGGTCGACGACCACCGCGACGGCGATGACCTCGGCCCCGGCCTCCTGCAGCGCCTCGACGGCGGTCAGCGGGCTGCTGCCGGTGGTGGAGACGTCCTCGACGACGAGCACCGCCCGCCCGGCGACGTCGGGCCCCTCGATCCGCCGCTGCAGCCCGTGCGCCTTGCCGGCCTTGCGGACCACGCACGCGTCGAGGAAGCCCTCGCCGCCGGCGGCGGCGTGCAGCATCGCCGTGGCGACCGGGTCGGCGCCGAGGGTGAGCCCGCCGACGACGTCGTAGCGCAGGTCCCGGGTGAGCTGGCGCATCACCCGCCCGACCAGCGGCGCGCCCTCGTGGTGGAGGGTCAGCCGGCGCATGTCGATGTACCAGTCGGCCTCGCGCCCGGAGGACAGCGTGACCCGCCCGTGGACGACGGCGAGGTCGACGACCAGCTCGAGCAGGCGGTCGCGGTCGGGCTGGGCAGCGGGCGCCGTCATGGAGGCGAATCTACGCACGGTTCCGGCCCGGCTCCCGCGAGGGAACCGGGCCGGTGGCCGTCGCGTCTCAGCCCTGCGCGGGCGCCAGGACCTGGTCGACGACGTAGACGGTGGCGTTGGCGGTCTGCACGTTGCCGCAGATCACCGAGGCCGGGGTGCCGGTCACGGTCCGGGCGACGGTGAAGCTCTCGCCCGAGCCGTCGATGGTGACCTCGTCGCCGGCCACGGTGGTGTGCGTGCCGGCCAGCTGGTCCGGCGAGAGCCGGCCCGGGATGACGTGGTGGGTCAGGACCTGGGTCAGCATCGCCTGGTCGGCCAGCACGGCCTGCAGCCGGTCGGCCGGGATCGCCTCGAACGCCGGGTTGGCCGGGGCGATGACGGTGATGTCGTCGGTGGTGTTCAGCGTGTCCACCAGGTTGGCCTGGATGACCGCCTGCACCAGCGTCGACAGCACCGGGTTGTTGCTGGCCGCGGTGGCCACCGGGTCGTCGGTCATGCCGGCGAAGCTGCCCTCGCCGTCGGCCGGGACCGAGGAGCAGGCGGCCCCGAAGGGCTCGTCGGACGCCGGCTCGGCCATCGGGCTGCTGCTCTCCGTCGAGTCGGCGCTGTCCGCCGCCGGCGAGCTGCTGGCGGAGGGCGGGCCGTCGGAGGCCGCGCCGGTGTCCTCCGAGCCGCAGGCGCTCAGGGTGACCGCGAGGGTCGAGGCGGAGGCCAGCAGGAGGCCGCGGGTCAGGGTGCTCTTCACGGGGTGTGCTCCTCGGTCGTCGGTCCATGGTCCCCCGGCCCGTTCGAGGGGTCGGGAGAGGCGTCTGCGGCCGGGTGGCCGAGACGGGCTCTGGGGTGTGCCGGGTGCCGCCCCGCGGGCGGGGGCCGCTAGGTCGCGATCACCCGGATGGAGTGCAGGCCGCTGGCCCCGTTCGGGAAGGGCCGGGCGCGTTCCCCGGTCTGCACCTCGCCGTCGGCCGTGGTGGCCCGGACGGTGAGCTGGTAGGAGCCGGGGGCGAAGTCGAAGGGCAGCCGCCACTGCCGCCACACGTCGGCGTCCACCGCCGGGGCGAGCTCGGCCTCCCGCCACTCGCCGTCGTCGACCCGGACCTCGACGCGGCCGATGCCGCGGGTCTGCGCCCAGGCGACGCCGGCGATCGGGCGCCGGCCGGCCCGGAACCGGCGCAGGGGGGCCGGGGTGTCGATCCGGGAGGCCACCTTGACCGGGCCCTGGGCGGCCCAGTCGCGCTGGACCCAGTAGGCGTCGAAGGCGTCGTAGGTGGTGGCCTCGATCGAGGTCATCCACTTGCAGGCGGAGACGTAGCCGTACAGCCCCGGGATGAGCATCCGGACCGGGAAGCCGTGCTCGACCGGCAGCGGCTCGCCGTTCATCCCGAAGGCGATCATCGCGTCCTCGACCTGCAGCGCCGCGCGGGTGGGCGCGCCGATGGTCATGCCGTCGGCCGAGCGGCAGACCAGCTGGTCGGAGCGGTCGGAGACGCCGTTCTCGCGGAGGAGGGCGCCGAGCGGGACGCCGGTCCAGCGCGCGGTGCCGGCCAGGCCGCCGCCGACCTCGTTGGAGACGCAGGTGAGCGTGACGTCGCGCTCGACGACGTCGTCGCGGTCGAACAGGTCGGCGAGCGTGTACGTGCGCGGGGAGTCGAACATCCCGGTCAGCTCGAGCCGGTACTCGGCGGGGCGGATCTGCGGGACGGTGATCGCGGTGTCCACCCGGTAGAAGTCGCGGTTGGGCGTGAACAGCGGCGTCAGCCCCTCGACGCGCTCGGCGAGGTCGGCGCCCGGGGGCAGCGCGGCGGCCGGGGACGACGGCGTCGGGAGGGTGAGGTCTCCGCGGGCACCGCTGACGTCGAACCGGCGCTGCAGCAACCGCCCGCCGCCGCCGGCGACCGCGGCCGCGCCCAGGGCGGCGCCGCCGGTGAGGACGAAGCGGCGGCGGTCCATGCCGGCGCCCTGGCGGTCGGCCGTCGGCGGCGCGCCGGGCAGCCGGTCCGTGACCGCCTGGTGGTCACTCCGGGGGGCCGGCACGGTCAGCGGGGCCACCAGCAGGAGGAGGGCGACGACGCCGGCCCCCGCGCCCACGACGGAGGGCAGCGCGTCGAGCGGCCCCCCCGCCGGCCGGGTGGCCGCGGCGAGGGCGCCGACGGCGCCGAACAGCACGATCCCGGCCACGCCGGTCCGCCGGGAGCGCAGCGACACCAGCCCGACGAGCACCGCGTACAGCGCGACGAGGACCAGCGTGCCGACGACGAGGGCGACCTTGTCGTCCTCGCCGAACGTCGCGACGGCGAACTGCTTCACCGGCTCGGGGACCAGGGTGATGACCGTGTCGCCGACCGCCACGACCGGCGAGGACGCCGGGCCCACGGACGCGGCGGCCAGCTCGGCCACGCCCAGCGCGACCGCGGCGGCCGGCAGCCCGGCGAGGGCGGCGAGCAGCCGGCGCGTGCCGCGGCCGGCGGGGCGGGCGGCCCCGTCCGGCCCGGTGGCCGGCGCGGGGGCCTGCTCGGTGGTGGTCACGTCCGGTGTTCGGGCCGGCCGGGCGAGCGGTTCACCACCGGAGGTGACGAGATGGTGACGAGATCTGATCGCGGGCGACGGTTCAGCGTCCCTGTGCCCGTAGCCAGCCCTGGTAGCGGTACCAGGCGCTGGCCGGCTTCTGCGCCAGCGCCACGATGCCGACCACGGTGAGCAGGAGCGAGGCGAGGGACAGCACCGTCAGCAGGCCCGAGACGGTCGGGGCACCGCCGCCGAGGAAGCCGACCAGCGAGCCGGCCACGCCCAGGCCGCCCAGCACCCAGAGCACGATCCGCGCCCAGTTGCGGCCCTTCCACGCGAACCACAGGAACAGGACCTGCAGCGCCACCAGGACCAGCGCGAAGCCGGCGCCGGCGACCAGGGCGGCCCGCGCCGCCGACTCGCTGATCGCGACGTCGGGCGAGGCGGCCTGCACCTGCGCGATGAAGTCGTCGACGTCCGCGAACGTGACCAGGGCGTTCAGCAGGCCCAGGACGAGCGTGGCCGCGAAGGCGCCCACGCCCAGCACCACGGCCGACGGGCGCTCGACCGGGGCGGGCGCGCCGAAGCCGTCGGGCGCCGCCGGCGCGGACGCGTACCCGCCGTGGGCGCCCTGGCCGTACGCGCCCTGGCCGTAGGGGTCCTGCCCCGGCTGGTCCCAGCCCTGCGGGCCCTGTCCTGCGGTCATGTCCGTCCTCTCCCGTGGCGGTCGCCCGCGCATCATGATCGACGGGCCGCCGTCCGGCCACCACCGGACGCGCAGCGCGCCCGGCCGGTGGTCAGCGGGCGGACGACCGCCGGCGCTCCCCCTCGGCCCGGTACCACTCGGCGGCCGGCCGCAGGGCGAGCGCGACGAGCCCGACCGCGCTGATCAGGGTGATGAACACCGACAGCGACCCGAGGAACCCCGAGCCGGTCGCCCCGGGACCGGTGAGGCCGGACAGCCCGCCGAGGACGTTGACCGCACCGAGGACCTGGAGCACCACCCGCGCCCAGTTGCGCCCGGTCCAGGCGAACCGGATGACCAGCGCCTCCAGGGCCACCAGCACCGCCCCGAAGCCCGCGCCGACCCAGAACGCGGCCCGCGCCGTCGCCTCGGGGACCTCGGCCCCCGAGGCGGCCTGCACCTCCGCGACGATCCCGTCGACGTCGGACAGCGTGACCACCGAGGACACCAGGCCGAGGATCAGCGCGGCCATGAACGCGCCGATCCCCACCCGCACCGCGACCGGTCGCTCGGCCGGCGGCCGGGGCTCGGCGCCGGGCGCCGACGGCGCGTTCCCGTAGCCCGGGAGTCGTCCTCCCCGTTCCTCGGTCACGTCGTCCCCTTCCTCTCCTCGACGTCCTGCCGCCATCGTGCCCGTGCCGTGCGCGGCGCCTCCCCGCATCCCGCCCCGGGGACGCGACGGGCCCGCCGCCCCGAGGGACGGCGGGCCCGGGTGAGGAGCTCCTCGCGTCAGCCGCGGCGGACGGTGAGGCCCTCCTCGGCCAGGTCGTCCGGCGCGTCGACGACGACCTCGTCGCCGTCGCGGATGTCCCCGGCCAGCAGCGCGCGGGCCAGCGGGTCGCCGATCGCCGACTGCACCAGGCGGCGCAGCGGGCGGGCGCCGTAGACCGGGTCGAACCCGTTGAGCGCCAGCCACTCGCGGGCGGCGTCGGTGACGGTCAGCGTCAGCCGGCGGGCGGCCAGCCGGCGGGCGAGCACGCCCACCTGGATCTCGACGATCCCGGCCAGCTCCTCGCTGCCCAGCGCCCGGAACACCACGACGTCGTCGAGGCGGTTGAGGAACTCCGGCTTGAAGTGCGACCGGACGACGTCCATGACCGCGGAGCGCCGCGCCTCCTCCGGCAGCGACTGGTCGGCGATCAGCTGCGAGCCGAGGTTCGACGTCAGGATCAGGATGGTGTTGCGGAAGTCCACCGTCCGCCCCTGGCCGTCGGTGAGCCGGCCGTCGTCGAGGACCTGCAGCAGCACGTCGAAGACGTCGGGGTGGGCCTTCTCCACCTCGTCGAGCAGCACGACGGTGTAGGGCCGCCGCCGGACCGCCTCGGTGAGCTGGCCGCCGGCCTCGTAGCCGACGTAGCCCGGAGGGGCGCCGACCAGCCGGGCCACCGAGTGCTTCTCGGAGTACTCGCTCATGTCGATGCGGACCATCGCCCGCTCGTCGTCGAACAGGAACTCCGCCAGCGCCTTCGCCAGCTCGGTCTTGCCGACGCCGGTGGGGCCGAGGAACAGGAACGAGCCGGTGGGCCGGTCGGGGTCGGCGATGCCCGACCGCGCGCGGCGGACGGCGTCGGAGACGGCGCGGACGGCGTCGGGCTGGCCGACGACCCGCCTGCCGAGCTCGTCCTCCATCCGCAGCAGCTTCGCCGTCTCGCCCTCGAGCAGCCGGCCGGCGGGGATGCCGGTCCAGGCCTGGACGACCTCGGCGATGTCGTCGGGGCCGACCTCCTCCTTGAGCATGGACGCCTGGGCGGCCACCGACTCCTCGGCCGCGGCGAGGTCCTTCTCCAGCTGCGGCATCACGCCGTAGCGGAGCTCGGCGACGCGGGCGAGGTCGCCCTCGCGCTCGGCGCGCCCGGACTCGGTGCGCAGCCGCTCCAGCTCCTCCTTGAGCTGCTGGATGCGGACGATCGCGCCCTTGTCCTGCTGCCAGCGCGCGGTCAGCTCGGCGAGCTCCTGGCGCCGGTCGGCGAGGTCGGCGCGCAGCGCGGCCAGCCGGTCGAGCGAGGACGGGTCGTCCTCCTTCTCCAGCGCCATCTCCTCGATCTCCATGCGGCGCACGGCGCGTTCGACCTCGTCGACCTCCACCGGGCGGCTGTCGATCTCCATGCGCAGCCGGCTGGCCGCCTCGTCGACCAGGTCGATCGCCTTGTCGGGGAGGAAGCGGGCCGTGACGTACCGGTCCGACAGCGTGGCGGCGGCGACGATCGCGGCGTCGGTGATCCGGACGCCGTGGTGCACCTCGTAGCGCTCCTTGAGCCCGCGCAGGATGCCGATCGTGTCCTCGACCGAGGGCTCGCCGACGAAGACCTGCTGGAAGCGGCGCTCCAGCGCCGGGTCCTTCTCGATGTGCTCGCGGTACTCGTCGAGCGTGGTCGCGCCGACCATGCGCAGCTCGCCGCGGGCGAGCATCGGCTTGATCATGTTGCCGGCGTCCATGGCCGAGTCGCCCGTGGCGCCGGCGCCGACGATGGTGTGCAGCTCGTCGATGAAGGTGACGACCTGGCCCTCGGACTCGGCGATCTCCTGCAGGACGGCCTTGAGCCGCTCCTCGAACTCGCCGCGGTACTTGGCGCCGGCGACCATGCTCGCCAGGTCCAGCGCCATCAGCCGCTTGCCCTTGAGGCTCTCGGGGACGTCGCCGGCCACGATCCGCTGGGCCAGGCCCTCGACGATCGCCGTCTTGCCGACGCCGGGCTCGCCGATGAGGACCGGGTTGTTCTTGGTGCGGCGGGAGAGCACCTGCACGACGCGGCGGATCTCGGTGTCCCGGCCGATGACCGGGTCGATCTTCCCCTCGCGGGCGCGCTCGGTGAGGTCGACGGCGAACTTCTCCAGCGCCTGGAAGGTGCTCTCGGGGTCGGCCGTGGTGACCTTGCGGTTGCCCCGCACGGTGCGGAAGGCGGCCAGCAGCGCGTCGCGGGTGGCACCGGCGCTGGTGAGCACCGTGCCGGCCTCGCCCTCGGAGCCGGCCAGGCCGACCAGCAGGTGCTCGGTGGAGACGTACTCGTCGCCCAGCGCGCCGGCCTGCTCGCCGGCGGCGTTGACCACCCGCAGCAGCTCACGCGACGGCGACGGCGCGGCGACGGTGGCGCCGCTGACGCTCGGCATGCGGCGCAGGGCGGCCTCGGCCTTGGCCCGGACGTCGGCCGGGTCCGCTCCGGTGGCGGTCAGCAGCGGGCCGGCGATGCCGTCGCCCTGCTGCAGCAGCGCGACGAGCAGGTGCAGCGGCTCCAGCGCCGCCTGCCCCCGGTCGACCGCCAGCCGCTGGGCGGCCGCGAACGCCTCCTGCGAACGGGTGGTCAGCTTGCTCTCCATGGTCGGTGCGCTCGGTCCTCTCCTGGGCGTGCCGGGGTCCCGGCGGGGGATCCTGTCGACCGGTGCAACGGACCAGGGGTTGAGTCTGTTCCGCTCAACTTGCCTCGCGGTGCAGGAGGTGGTCGAGGAGGCGCCCCGAGGGGTTGACATCCGGCACAACTGCATGCCACGCGACCGGATGGTCCCTACACTCAGGGCATGACGACCACCGGAGACCCGCGCCGCCCTGCCCCGAGCGTGGCTCTGGACGATCAGCTGTGCTTCGCGCTGTACGCAGCGTCCCGCGCGATGACCGCCCGGTACCGGCCGATGCTCGAGGAGCTCGGGCTCACCTATCCGCAGTACCTGGTGATGATGCTGCTCTGGGAAGAGGACCACCAGACCGTCGGCCAGCTCGGCGCCCGCCTGGCGCTCGACAGCGGCACCCTGTCCCCCCTGCTCAAGCGGCTCACCGCGGCCGGGCTGGTCACGCGCCACCGCCGCGTGGAGGACGAGCGGTCGGTGGCCATCGCCCTCACCGACGCCGGCCGGGCCCTGCGCGACAGGGCCTTCGCCATCTCGCAGGACATGATCTGCGCGCTCGACCTGGACGTGGAGTCCTTCTCCGACCTCAAGCAGACGCTCAACGTGCTGACCCAGCGGGTCACCGAGGCGCCGCGCGCCGTGTGACCCGGGCGGTGGGTTGCCTACAACCCACCGGGGTAGGGCCGCGGGGTCCCGCGCGCCGGCGAGACGACGCCGGCGTGCCCCCGCGACCGGAAGGCAGCCCGATGCCCACCCGCACCGCCCGCACCGCCTGGAACGGCACCCTCCAGGAGGGTTCCGGCCAGGTCGAGCTGTCCAGCTCGAAGCTCGGCACCTTCGACGTGAGCTGGCCCAAGCGCACGGCAGACGAGGCCAGTGGCTCCACCAGCCCCGAGGAGCTCATCGCCGCGGCGCACTCCGCCTGCTTCTCGATGGCGCTGTCGGGGGAGATCGCCCGGGCCGGCGGCACGCCGCAGTCCCTCGAGGTCACGGCCGACGTCACGCTCGGCCTCCAGGACGGCGCCACGATCACCGGGATCACGCTCACCGTGCGCGCCGAGGTCGACGGCCTCGACGCCGACGGGTTCGAGAAGGCCGCGCAGGCGGCGAAGGTCGGCTGTCCGGTGAGCAAGGCGCTCGCCGCCGTCGACATCACCCTGGACGCCCAGCTCGAGTCCTGACCCCCGGGACGCACGACGGCCCGCTCCCCGACTCGGGGAGCGGGCCGTCGTGCGTCCTCTCAGCGGGCGGCGCCGACCGCCTCGTCCTCGGCGAGCGCGGGGCGGGACTCGCGGGCCAGCCGCTCCTCGCCGCTCTCGGTGCGCAGGGCCACCTCGCGGATGAGCAGGATGGCCGCGACGGCGACCACCGCGATGACCGCGGAGACGAGGAAGACCCGGCCGGTCGCGTCGCCGTAGGAGACCCGGATGAGCTCCTGGATGGCCGGCGGCGCGTCCGCCAGGCTCGCCAGGCCGACGCGGCTCGAGCCGCCGCCGGCCGCGGCCGCCTCCGGCGGCAGGCCGGCGGTGATCAGGTCGGTCACCCGGTTGCTGAGCACCGCGCCGAGCACCGAGACGCCGATGGTGCCGCCGAGGCTGCGGAAGAACGCCACCGCCGACGACGCCGCGCCGAGGTCGCTCGCGGCCACGGTGTTCTGCACCGCGAGGACCAGGTTCTGCATGGTCATGCCGATGCCGACGCCGAGGACGAACAGGAAGACGCCGAGCAGGACCATGTCCGTCTCGTGGTCGACGGTCGCCAGCAGGCCGAACCCGGCGACGACGAGCAGCGACCCGGCCACCAGGAACCGCTTCCACCGGCCGTGGCGGGTGATGAGGATGCCCGAGACGGTGGAGGAGACGAGCAGGCCGCCGACCATGGGGATCGTCAGCAGGCCGGCCGCCGTCGGCGAGTAGCCGCGGGAGATCTGCAGGTACTGGCCGAGGAAGACGGTGGACCCGAACATCGCCACACCGATCGCGACGCTGGCCACGATGGCGAGGGTCGTGGTCCGGTCGCGGAACAGCCGCAGCGGGACGATCGGCTCGGCCGCCCGCAGCTCGGTCACGACGAAGGCGACGACGGCGAGCGCGCTGCCGGCCAGGAACAGCGCCGTCTCGACCGAGGCCCACGCGAACCGGTCGCCGGCGAGGGTGACCCAGATGAGCATCGCGGAGACGCCCGCGGTGAGGAACGCGGCGCCGAGGTGGTCGATGCGGACCCGGCGCCTGGTCACCGGCAGGTGCAGCGTGCGCTGCAGCAGCACCAGCGCCACGGCGGCGAAGGGCACGCCGACGTAGAAGCACCAGCGCCAGCCGAGCCAGCTGGTGTCGACCAGCAGGCCGCCGAGCAGCGGGCCGCCGACGGTGGCCACGGCCATGACCGCGCCGAGCAGGCCGGAGTACCGGCCGCGCTCGCGGGGGCTGATCATCGCGGCCATCGCGATCTGCACCAGTGCCTGCAGGCCGCCGAGGCCCAGGCCCTGGAGCACGCGCCAGCCGATCAGCGTGCCCACCGACTGGGACAGGCCGGCGAGCATCGAGCCGACGATGAAGACGACGATCGACAGCTGGATCAGCAGCTTCTTGCTGAACAGGTCGGCGAGCTTGCCCCAGATCGGCGTGGACGCCGTCGAGGCGAGCAGGGTGGCGGTGACGACCCAGGTGTACTGGCTCTGGCTGCCCCGCAGGTCGGTGATGATCGTGGGCAGGGCGTTGGAGACGACGGTCGAGGACAGGAACGCCACGAACATCGCCAGCAACATCCCCGAGAGGGCCTCGAGGATCTGCCGGTGCGTCATGCGGCCCTGCTGCTCGGCGGGCGCCTCCGCCGCCGGGGCGGCGACGGCGGGCTCGCGGGTGGTGGTCACGGTGCTCCTGGTCGGTGCGGGATCGGGTGCGGACGGCGGCCCGGACGGGCGGGCGGTGGTCACGAGGCGGCCCCGACGGCGTGCGGGGAGCCGGCGTGCGGCGGGCGGGCGGGCGGGGGCGCGGCGCGGTCGAGGTCGTCGGCCAGCCGCTCGAGCAGCTCGGTGAGCCGGTGGGCGTCGGCCTCGTCCCAGCCGGCCAGGGCCCGGGTGGCCCACTCCGAGCGCAGCGCGCGGGTCTGGGCCAGGGCGGTGACGCCCGCGGCGGAGACCCGGATGAGGCTGGCGCGGCCGTCGTGCGGGTCGGGCCGGCGCTCGACGAGGCCGGCCCTCTCGAGGGCGGCGACCTGGCGGCTGGCGACCGAGACGTCGACGCCGGCCTGCGCGGCCAGCGCGCTGCAGCGCTGCTCGCCGTCGCGCTCGAGCGGGACGAGCAGCGCCCAGCCGAAGGAGGGCAGCTCCCCGTAGACGGAGTCCGCGGCCCGGCCGGACACGTGCCGGCCGGCCCGGACGAGGCGCGCGATGCCGGCGGTGAGCCGCTCGCGCGTCCGGGAGGTGATGGGCATGGCGACCTCGTGGACAAGGTGATTGCAGACCGCAACCATACATCCGGTTGGTTGCTGTCTACAACCTCCTACCCGCCCGGCGTGTTCCCCCGACACGACGACGGCGCCCGGACCGCGGGGGTCCGGGCGCCGTCGTGGCGTGGTGCGGGAGGGGCGGGGTCAGGACGCGGGAACCGCGGCGTCCCCCGCCTCGCGGGCCTCGCCGAGCCGGTTGAACCGGGCCAGCAGCTCGCCGAGCTGGGCGACGTCCTCGGCCGGCCAGCCGGACAGGTCGGCCTCCCAGCGCGCCCGGCGGGCGTCGCGGATGCGGGCGAGCCGGGCCGCGCCCTCGGGGGACGGGGTGAGCACCTGCGCCCGCCCGTCGGCGGGGTCGGGCTCGCGGTCGACCATGCCGAGTGCCACGAGGGAGGCCACCTGGCGGCTGACCGTGCTCTTGTCCAGGCCGAGCCGGGCGACCAGGTCGCTGGCGCGCAGCGGGCCGGCGTCGGCCAGCAGCGCGAGCAGGCCGTAGGCCGCGCCGTCGAGGTCGGGGTGCAGCTCGCGGGCGAGCCGGGCCGAGATGGCCCGCGACCGGCGCAGCAGCAGGCCGATCTCGCGCTCCAGCCGCACGAAGGACTCGTGCTGCTGCTCCCGGCGCGTGGTCGTCACGTCTCCCTGGACGACGCCGGCGCCCCCGGGGTTCCCGCTCACCGCTGCGCCTCCCTCGGGCGCCAGACGACCAGCGCGGACGTGTGCTGCCGCCGCACCGGCACGAGGTCGGTGCCGACCAGGTCGCGGCCGTAGCCGCTGCGCATCGCCGTCTCCGCGGCGATCCGCCGGTGCTCGGACTCCTCGAGCTCGGCGACCAGCTCGTGCACGCGCTGCTGCAGCGCCTCGACCTGGGACTCCAGGTCGATGATCCGCTTGATGCCGGCCAGGTTGACGCCGTCCTCCTGGGACAGCCGCTGGACCTCGCGCAGCAGCGCGACGTCGCGCGGGCTGTAGCGCCGCCCGCCGCCCGCCGTGCGGCCCGGGGTGACCAGGCCGAGCCGGTCGTACTGGCGCAGCGTCTGGGCGTGCATGCCGGCCAGCTGCGCGGCCACGGAGATCACGAAGACCGGCGCGTCGTCGGCGACGGCGCGGCTCGCGTCGGCGCGCTCCCGGCCCTCGGTCCCCGCGGCGCTCACCGGGTGCTCCCGCGCTCGGCGTTGCGCTGGGTGGCCGCGGTGATCTGCGGGCGCGGGTCGCCCAGTTCGGCGTCGAGGGTCTTCACCGCCCGCTCGGCCTCGGCCGAGAGCCGCTGCGGGACGGCGACCTCCACGGTCACCAGCAGGTCGCCGTTGCGGCCGCGGCCGGGCACGCCCCGTCCCCGGACCCGCAGCGTGCGGCCGCTCGCGGTGCCGGCGGGCACCTTGAGCGTGACGTTGCCGTCCAGGGTCGGCACGGTCAGCGTCGCGCCGAGGACCGCCTCGGGGAAGGTGACCGGCACGGTGAGCGTGATGTCCTCGCCCTTGCGGCCGAACAGCTCGTGGTCGCTGACGTGCACGACCACGAACAGGTCGCCGGCGGGGCCGCCCCGCCGTCCCGGCGCGCCCTTGCCGGCCAGCCGGATCCGCTGCCCGTCCTTGACGCCGGCCGGGATCCGCACGGTGATCGTGCGGGTCTGGGTGGTGACGCCGTCGCCCTGGCAGGTCGGGCACGGGTCGTCGACCACCTGGCCGGTGCCGCGGCAGTTGCGGCACGGCTCGGAGAAGGCGAACGCGCCCTGGCTGCGGCTGGTGACCCCGGCGCCGCCGCACACCTCGCAGGTGTGCGGCGAGGTGCCCGGGCGGGCGCCGCTGCCGGAGCAGGTCGGGCAGGTGCCCGGGCTCTGCATCCGCAGCGGCACGGTGACACCGAGGACGGCCTCCTCGAAGGAGAGGGTGGCCTCGGTCTCGACGTCCTGCCCGCGGGCCGGCCCGGACGCCGCCTGGGAGCGGGCCCGGGCCGAGCCCGGCGCGGCACCGCCGAAGAGGTTGCCGAACAGGTCACCGAGCCCGCCGCCCCCGCCGCGCGTCCCGGCGCCCCCGGCTCCGCCGAAGAGGTCGCCCAGGTCGAACGGCTGGCCGCCGCCGGTCCCGCCGGGGAAGCCCCCGGGGAACCCGGCACGCGCCCCGGCGCCGCCGGAGCCGAACAGCCGGCGGGCGTCGTCGTACTCGGCCCGCCGCTTGGGGTCGGACAGCACGTCGTAGGCCTCGGAGACCTCCTTGAAGCGCGCCTCGGCCTGCGTGTTGCCCGGGTTCTTGTCCGGGTGCAGGTCGCGGGCGAGCTTGCGGTAGGCCTTCTTGATCTCCGCGGCGTCGGCGCCCTGGGAGACGCCCAGCGCGGCGTAGTAGTCCTTCTCGATGAAGTCCCGGGTGCTCATCGGACGCCTCCTCTCTGCGTCTGGTGGCGGCCGGTCAGCCGGCGGCCGGGGTCTCCCCCGGCACGCCGCCGCCGGTCGCCTCCTGCTCGTGGGCGTCCGCGGCGCCGCCCGCGGGCTCGGTCACGGACACCATGGCCGTGCGCAGCACGCGGTCGCCCCGGCGGAAACCCTGCCGCAGGACCGTCGTCGCGGTGGGCACCGTGACCTGGTCGGACGTGTCGTGCAGGACGGCCTCGTGCAGCGACGGGTCGAACGGGTCCCCCGCGACGCCGAAGGCCTCCACGCCCAGGCCGTCGAGCAGCCCGAGCACGCGGTCGGCGACCACCTTGAAGGCGCCGGTCAGGTCGCCGTGGTCCCGGGCCCGCTCGATGTCGTCGACGATCGGGAACAGCTGGGCGGCGAAGCGCTCGGCCGCCTGGTCGACGACGAGCTGCCGGTCCCGGTCGACCCGCCGCCGGTAGTTGGCGTACTCGGCGGTGACCCGCTGCAGGTCCTCGGTGCGCTCGGTCAGCTGGCGGGACAGGTCGCCGTCCGCGGCGCTGTCGACGACCGGCGCGGCCGGGGCCTCCGGGACGGCGGTCTGGTTCTCGGTCATCTGCTCCCCTGGCGATGGGTGGGCCGGTGTCTGTGCCGGAGCCGGGCGGGGCGGCACGCCGGCCGGCTGCTCGCCGGCCGGCGTCCGCACCTCACCGCTGACGGGGTCGATCCGCCGCTTGTCCCGGATCACGACCCGCGGCTGCTCGTCCCCCTGGCTCATCGGCGGTCGGTGTCCTCGTCGACGATCTCGGCGTCGACGACGTCGTCGTCGCCGGACGGGGCCGACGCGCCGAACCCGTCACCCGAGGCGCCCGCGGCACCGGCACCGTCACCCGCCTGGGCCTGCTGGGCGTAGAGCGCGCCGCCGACCTCCTGCGAGACGCGGGCGACCTTCTCCTGCGCCGACTTGATCGCGGCGATGTCCGAGCCGCCGAGGGCGGAGCGCAGCTCGGTCAGGGCCTCGCCGAGCTCCTCCTTCTTGTCGGCCGGGATGCGCTCGCCGTTCTCCGCGAGGAACTTCTCGGTCTGGTACTGCAGCGACTCCGCCAGGTTGCGGGTCTCGGCCTCCTCGCGGCGGCGCTTGTCCTCCTCGGCGTGGGCCTCGGCGTCGCGCATCATCCGCTCGATGTCCTCCTTGGGGAGGGCCGAGCCGCCGGTGATGGTCATCGACTGCTCCTTGCCCGTGCCCAGGTCCTTGGCGGACACGTGCACGATGCCGTTGGCGTCGATGTCGAAGGCGACCTCGATCTGCGGGACGCCGCGCGGCGCCGGCGGCAGGCCGGTCAGCTCGAACATGCCGAGCTTCTTGTTGTACATCGCCATCTCGCGCTCACCCTGGAACACCTGGATCTGCACGGACGGCTGGTTGTCGTCGGCCGTCGTGAAGATCTCGGAGCGCTTGGTCGGGATCGTGGTGTTGCGCTCGATGAGCTTGGTCATGATCCCGCCCTTGGTCTCGATGCCGAGGGACAGCGGGGTGACGTCGAGCAGCAGGACGTCCTTGACCTCGCCCTTGAGGACACCGGCCTGCAGGGCGGCGCCGATGGCGACGACCTCGTCCGGGTTGACGCCCTTGTTGGGCTCCTTGCCGCCGGTCAGCTCGCGGACCAGCTCGGTGACGGCCGGCATGCGGGTCGAGCCACCCACCAGGACGACGTGGTCGATCTCGCCGACGGAGACGCCGGCGTCGCGGATCGCCTGGTTGAACGGCGCGCGGGTGCGGTCGAGCAGGTCCTGGGTGAGCCGCTGGAACTCGGCGCGGGTCATCGTGACGTCGAGGTGCAGCGGGCCCTCGGCGCCGGCGGTGATGTAGGGCAGGTTGACGTTGGTCGACTGCGCGCCCGACAGCTCGATCTTGGCCTTCTCGGCGGCCTCGCGGAGGCGCTGCATGGCCAGCTTGTCCTTGGACAGGTCGATGCCGTTCTGGGCGTTGAACGTCTGCACCAGGTGCTTGACGATCCGCTCGTCCCAGTCGTCACCGCCGAGGTGGTTGTCACCGGCGGTGGCCTTCACCTCGATGACGCCCTCGCCGATCTCGAGCAGCGAGACGTCGAACGTGCCGCCACCGAGGTCGAAGACGAGGATCGTCTGCTCGGTCTCGCCCTTGTCCAGGCCGTAGGCCAGCGCGGCCGCGGTCGGCTCGTTGACGATGCGCAGGACGTTGAGGCCCGCGATCTCACCGGCCTCCTTGGTGGCCTGGCGCTGCGCGTCCTCGAAGTAGGCGGGGACGGTGATGACGGCGTCGGTGACCGTCTCGCCCAGGTAGGTCTCGGCGTCCCGCTTGAGCTTCTGCAGAATGCGGGCGCTGATCTCCTGCGGCGTGTAGCGCTTGCCGTCGATCTCGCCGGTCTGCCAGTTGGTGCCCATGTGGCGCTTCACCGACCGGATGGTCCGGTCGACGTTGGTGACCGCCTGGTTCTTGGCCGACTGGCCCACCAGGACCTCGCCGTTCTTGGCGAACGCGACGACCGAGGGCGTGGTGCGCGAGCCCTCGCTGTTGGCGATGACCGTCGGCTCGCCGCCCTCCAGGACGGTGACGACGGAGTTGGTGGTGCCGAGGTCGATGCCGACCGCTCGTGCCATGGAGCTGGCTCCTCTTCCGTGTGCTCGGGTGGTGCTGGGTGTCGTGGGGGTCGGTCGAGGGATCTCCCGCCTTGCGCGGGGTCCGCTCAACTTTCCTGCCCACCGTAACGGCAGACCTCCCGGCGGTGTTCCCGAGGGGTCGAGCTGCGCGTGATCAGGCGGCCTGATCGTGCTGCGTCCTGACTCAGCGTCGGCGGTGAGCCAGGACGCACGACGGCGAGCTAGGTCGACGACGCCGCGATCGGCCCGGTCCCCCTGGTGGGCTCGACGGTGCGGACGACGCGGTACCGGCGCGGCCCGACCGCCGGGGCCGCCAGGAGCCCACCCACCCGGGCCTCGAGTTCGCGCCGCCGTCCGGGCACGAGGTCCTCGTGTGCCAGGCGCACGACCCGGATGCCCAGCGCGCGCAGGAGGTCCTCGCGCCGCTTCTCCCGCCAGAGCACCTCCCCGGGATGCCGGCCGTCGACGGGGTCGAGGTACTTCACCCGCCCGTCGAACTCGATGGCGACGCCGGCGTCGTCGTACCAGGCGTCGACCCGCGCGACCAAGCCTCGCGGACCGTGCACCTCGACCTGCAACTCCGGACGGGGCAGTCCGGCCTCGATCAACGCGAGCCGACCACGGGACTCGAGCGGGGACTCCGCGCGGCCGTCCGCGAGCCCGAGGGCCCGCGCCGCGTCGCCGATGCCGATCCAGTGCACCGCACGGAGGACGGCAGCCTGCAGGTCTTCCCGTCCGACGAGCCGGTCGTGCAGTGCGGCGTCCATCGCCACCACCGAGTCCACGAGGTCCCACTCCCGGGCGCAGTCGACGAGCGTCCGCGCCGGCGCGGTCACGCCGAATCCGGCGAGTCGCCCGAGGTCACCGTCCGGGAGCGAAGCCCGGGCGACGACGTAACCCCGACCGCGCCGCCACTGGCCCGGGTGGGTCAGCCGCACGGCCCCGTCGACGTCCTCGGGGAGGACGAGGCGGTGGACCCGGGCGGCGGAGGTGTGGCTCAGGGCCGGACCGGGAGCCAGGGCGAGCAGGACCGCGACGCAGTCGAGGAGGTGCCGGAGCCGGACGTCCGACTCGGCGGCAGCGAGGTCTCGGGCGCGGACGTAGATGCCTCGCCGCAACCAGCGCCAGTGGCCGGCGCTCAGCTCGGAGCGGATCTCGTCGGGTCGGTAGCCGACGCGCACGGCCTCTCGCGCGGTGAAGACGCCGAGTCGGGCGGCCGCGAGGCGGACGAGTTCCGGGTGCACGTCGACAGTCTTCGATCGTGCGGCGACCGCGCCGAGGTCCCCACCGAACCTGTGGACGACGTCGCGACACCGTCCTGGCTCACCACGACGCCTCCTGGCTCACCGTCGGCGCTGCACCAGGACGCGGCACGATCAGGCGGCCTGGTCGTGCGACGGCCGGGACGCGGTGACCGGGGCGTGACCCGGGGGCGTGAGCCCGGTCACTCCCCGCCCCGACGCCGCCTGCGCGGAAACACCTCTCCGTCGTGTTCCAGCCGGATCCCCGGATCCTGAAACCGCACGTCAGGACGCCGGTCGGTGGGCGGGGAGCACCGTCGGACCGCCCCGGATCGGGGCGCCGTGCCTCCGGTTACTGCCGAGTAACCTGAGTGCACCCCGGCTATCGTGCTGGGCTGCGTGGGCACCGCCGCCCGCGCGTGATCCGCCCCCGGTCCGACGGACCGGAGACGGCGGCGGGACCCTTCTCGTCGTCCGGTGCGGACGGAGTCAACCGACGCCGCAGAGGCGTGGGGAGAGGGAATCATGACGGGCCCCCTGCAGATCGTGCTCGGCACGATCAGCGTGCTGTTCCTCATCGTGTCGGTCGTCCTCGCCTACAAGGCCGTCCGGGCGATGGTCCGGATCATCCGCACCGGCCAGGCCGACAGCAGCCGGTTCGGGCCGTTCGGCCCGCGGATGAAGACCCTGCTGGTCGAGTCGCTCGGCCACACCCGGATGCTCAAGTGGTCGGCCATCGGCGCCGCCCACTGGTTCGTCTTCGTCGGCTTCTACGGCCTGTTCCTCACCCTGGTCGAGGCCTTCGGCGAGGTCTGGAACCCGGCCTTCCACCTGCCGCTGCTCGGCGAGTGGAGCCTGTGGAACCTCTTCGCCGACGTCATCGGCACCGGGACGATCCTCGGCATCCTGTACCTGATCTACCGGCGCCAGAAGGACCACCCGCGCCGCCAGGGCCGCGCGAGCCGCTTCGCCGGGTCCAACGAGGGGCGCGGCTACTTCGTCGAGGCCGTCGTCCTGACCGTCGGCATCTGCATCCTGCTGATCCGCGCGCTCAAGATCTCCTCGGACCTCACCGAGGCGCCGGCCTGGTCGCACCCGGTCTCGGGCCTGCTGGCCACCGTGCTGCCCGACAGCCCGGACCTGCTCAGCGTCGTCGCGTTCGTGAAGATCGTCGTCTCGCTGGTCTGGCTGGTCGTCCTCAGCCGCACGCTCAACATGGGCGTCGCCTGGCACCGGTTCAGCGCCTTCCCGAACATCTACTTCAAGCGCGAGGGCACCAGCGGCGCCCCCGCCCTCGGCCCGCTGCAGCCCATGACCTCGAACGGCAAGCCGATCGACTTCGAGGACCCGGGCGAGGACGACGTCTTCGGTCGCGGCAAGATCGAGGACTTCACCTGGAAGGGGATGCTCGACTTCACCACCTGCACCGAGTGCGGGCGGTGCCAGAGCCAGTGCCCTGCCTGGAACACGGGCAAGCCGCTGTCTCCCAAGATGGTGATCATGGACCTGCGGGACCACCTCTACGCCAAGGCCCCGTACCTCCTGGGTGAGAAGACCGCCGCCGAGACCGCCCCGGACTTCGACGTCCTCAAGCCCAGCGACGAGCAGGTCTGGGCCTCCGGCTACGCGCGCATCGAGGGCACCAACGACGCGCAGGCGCACCGCCCGCTGGTCGGCACCCTCGAGGAGGGCGGGGTCATCGACCCCGACGTCCTGTGGAGCTGCACCAACTGCGGCGCCTGCGTCGAGCAGTGCCCGGTCGACATCGAGCACATCGACCACATCGACGACATGCGCCGCTACCAGGTGCTCATCGAGTCGAACTTCCCGTCCGAGGCCGGCGTGATGCTGCGCAACCTCGAGAACCGCGGCAACCCCTGGGGCGTCAGCCCGAGCACCCGCGAGGACTGGATCAAGGAGGTCGACTTCGAGGTCCGCATGGCCGACGGCCCGCTGCCCTACGACGTCGAGTACCTGTTCTGGGTCGGTTGCGCC
Organism: Geodermatophilus sp. SYSU D00698; assembly: GCF_054050335.1. NCBI lineage: Bacteria > Bacillati > Actinomycetota > Actinomycetes > Geodermatophilales > Geodermatophilaceae > Geodermatophilus > Geodermatophilus sp. SYSU D00698. The sequence continues at coordinate 120,751 of NZ_JBJGZD010000009.1, read as the reverse complement.
GGCGCCATCGACGACCGCGCCAAGAAGGTCACCAAGGCCGTCGCCGAGCTGCTGCACACCGCCGGCGTCGAGTTCGCCGTCCTGGGCTCCGGGGAGACCTGCTCGGGCGACCCCGCCCGCCGCATGGGCAACGAGTTCGTCTTCCAGATGATGGCCCAGGAGAACGTCGAGACCCTGAACGGCGTCTTCGAGGGCCGCGTGCCCGGCACCCGCAAGATCGTCACGACCTGCCCGCACTGCTTCAACTCGCTCGGCCGGGAGTACCCGCAGGTCGGCGGCGAGTACGAGGTCGTCCACCACACGCAGCTGCTCAGCCAGCTGGTGGAGGAGGGCCGGCTCACCCCGGTGACGCCGGTGGACCGCAAGGTCACCTACCACGACCCGTGCTTCCTCGGCCGGCACAACAAGGTCTACACGCCGCCGCGGGAGATCCTCGACAGCGTGCAGGGCCTCTCCACCCAGGAGATGCACCGCTGCAAGGACCGCGGCTTCTGCTGCGGCGCCGGCGGCGCGCGCATGTGGATGGAGGAGAAGATCGGCAAGCGGATCAACGTGGAGCGCACCGAGGAGGCCCTCGGCCTCGACCCGGACGTCATCTCCACGGCGTGCCCGTTCTGCATCACGATGCTGTCGGACGCCCTGACGGCGAAGAAGCAGAACGGCGAGGCCGCCGAGCACGTCGAGGTCCTCGACGTCAGCCAGATCCTGCTGCGCTCGATGGCGCCGGTCGGCACCCCGGGCACCGAGCACGGCGCCGAGGTCGGCACCGCGGACGACGACGTCGCGGGCACCGGCTCCGCCGCCACCGGCCACGGCCAGGCCTGAGCGAGGACCCGCACCACCCTGACGGACGCCGCCGGCAAGGCAACTCCTCGCCGGCGGCGTCCGCCGTCTCGGGGGCCGGTCCTCCGGTAGAACACCGCGCGTGCTGCTGCAGTTGCGGGTGACCGTCCCGCCCGACCGGACCGACGCCGTCCGCGACCTGTTCGCCCGCTGCCCCGGGACCGCCCACCTCGCCGTGCTGCCCGGCGCCTCGGTCGAGCCGCCCGGCGACCTGCTCCTCGCCGACGTCGCCCGCGAGTCCGCCGACGCCCTCGTCGGGGCGCTGCGCGAGCTGCACGTCGACCGCGACGGCGGCATCGCGATCGAGGCCGTGGACACCGCCGTCTCCGCCGTCGCCGAGCGGGCGGAGGAGGCCGCGCCGGGCGACGGCTCGGACGCCGTCGTCTGGGAGCAGGTGGTGCGGACGACGGCCGCGGACTCGTCGCTGTCGGTCTCCTACCTGTCGTTCCTGACCATCGCGACGCTGCTGGCCGGCATCGCGATCGTCAACGACTCGGCGGTCCTGGTCATCGGCGCGATGGTGCTCGGCCCGGAGTTCGCCCCGCTGGCGGGGCTCGCCGTCGCGCTCGTGCACCGGCGGCGCGGGGTCGCCCGGGCGGCGGCCCGCGCGCTGCTCGCCGGCTTCGCCCTGGCGATCGCGGTCACCGCGCTGGCCGCGCTCGCCGCCCGCGGGCTGGGCTGGGTCGACCCCGGGGTGCTCGCTACGGACCGCCCGCAGACCGGGTTCATCACCGCGCCGGACCACTGGTCGGTGGTGGTGGCGGTGCTGGCCGGCATCGCCGGCGTGCTGTCGCTGACGTCGGCGAAGAGCGGGGCGCTGGTCGGCGTCTTCATCTCCGTGACGACGGTGCCCGCCGCCGCGGACATGGCCGTGTCGCTGGCCCTGGGCGGCGGCGCCGAGTTCTGGCGCGCGGCCCTGCAGCTGGGGATCAACCTCGCCGGCATCCTGCTGGCCGCCGTGGTCACGCTGCTCCTGCAGCGGGTGCTGTGGCGGCGGGTCCCCCAGGTGCTGCCCCGCTTCGAGGCCACGCCGCGCACGGGGCTGCGCACCTAGACGGTTGGCCCGTGCACCCGCCTCGGGGCGGGCCGGACGTGCGGGGGACCATCGACGGGTGACCCGCACGGCCGACGACGCTCCCCCGATCCCGACGGCCGGCGAGCGACGGCGCGGACTCGCGCTCGTCGCGGTCGCCATCGTGCTGACCGCCGCGAACCTGCGGACGGCGGTGAGCACCGTCGGCCCGGTGCTCGAGGAGCTCGAGCGCGGGCTGGGCGTCTCCAGCGCCGCGGCCGGCGTGGTGACGACGCTGCCGGTGCTGTGCTTCGCCGCCATCGGCTTCGCCGGGCCGCCGCTCGCCGCCCGGTTCCGGGACGCGCACGTGCTGGCCGGCGCGCTGCTCACCATGGCCGCCGGGCTGGTGCTGCGGGCGGTCGTCGACTCGTTCCCGCTGTTCGTCGCCGGCACGGTGCTGGCGATGGTCGGCGGCGCGCTGGGCAACGTGCTGCTGCCCGGCCTGGTGAAGCGCTGGTTCCCCGCGCGCACCGGCCTGCTGGTGGGCGCCTACAGCGCCTCCATGGCCATCGGCGGGGCCGTCGCGGCGATCTCCACCGCGCCGATCGCCGCCGCCGTCGGCCCGGGCGGCTGGCGGTGGGCCATCGGCGTGTGGGCGTTGCTCGCGCTGGTCGCCGCGGTGCCGTGGTTCCTCGCCCCGCGCTCCCCCGGTGCGAGCCGGGGCACCCACCGCGCGGTGCGGATGGCGCCGCTGGCGCGCAGCCCGCTGGCGCTCACCCTGGCGGCGTTCTTCGGCCTGCAGGCGACGCAGGCCTACGTCGTCATGGGCTGGTCGGCGCAGTACCTGCGCGACTCCGGCCTGAGCGCGGCCACCGCCGGGCTGCTGCTCGGGATCAACTCGGTCGTCGTCATCCCGGTCAACGCGGTCACCCCGTCGCTCACCGTCCGCCAGCGGTGGCAGCGGCCGCTGCTGCTGGGCTTCATGGCCTGCTACGTCGTCGGCTGGGGCGGCCTGTGGCTGGCCCCGCGCACGCTGCCGTGGCTGTGGATGAGCGTGCTCGCCGTCGGCATGGGCACCTTCAGCATGGTGCTGGCGCTGATCGGGCTGCGCGCCCGGACGCCGGAGACGACGGCCGCGCTGTCCACGGTCACGCAGGGCTGGGGGTACGTCCTCGCCGGCGCCGGGCCGCTGCTGGTCGGCGTGCTGCGCGGCGCGACCGGCGGCTACACCGGCATGTTCGTGCTCGTCGCCGTCGCCACCGTCGGGCTCACGGTCACCGGGTGGCTGGTCACCCGGGACCGGTTCGTCGACGACGAGGTGCCCGGCTGGTCGCCGGCGGCGGTCAGCCCTGCGCCCGCCGGGTCTCCGCGCGGGTGAAGTTCCGGAACGAGCGAGACGGCGTCGGCCCGCGCTGGTCCTGGTAGCGGGAGCCGTACACCGCCGAGCCGTACGGGTGCTCGGCCGGGCCGGTGAGCCGGAACAGGCACAGCTGGCCGATCTTCATGCCCGGCCACAGCGTGATCGGCAGGTTGGCCACGTTCGACAGCTCCAGCGTGATGTGGCCGGAGAAGCCGGGGTCGACGAAGCCCGCCGTCGAGTGGGTGAGCAGCCCCAGGCGCCCGAGCGAGCTCTTGCCCTCCAGCCGGGCGGCGAGGTCGTCGGGGATGGTGACGACCTCGAGGGTGGAGCCGAGGACGAACTCGCCGGGGTGCAGGACGAACGGCTCGTCGCCGTCGGGCTCGACCAGGGTGGTCAGGTCGTCCTGCTGCTGGGCGGGGTCGATGTGGGTGTAGCGGGCGTTGTTGAACACCCGGAAGTAGCGGTCGAGCCGGACGTCGATGCTCGAGGGCTGCACCAGCCCCGCGTCGTGCGGCTCGATGCCGAGACGCCCCTCGGCGATCGCGGCGCGGATGTCGCGGTCGGACAGCAGCATGGCGCGGAGTCTAGGGAGGCCGCCGGGCGCCCCCTCCGCTTCCCGCGGGACGGAGGTCCCGGACCCCCCGGTTCGGGTCGCGTCCGGACGGTTCCTGCCGATACCTGCCGGGACGACCCGCCGGACGCAGGAGGACACCGCGTGCTGGACACCCGCCCCCGGACCGCACCGCGCGCCGGCCGCCTCGCCGTGCGGCCGACGGGTGAGGAGCGGACCTTCGCGGCCGAGGAGCTCATCGTCTCCAAGACCGACCCGCGCGGGGTGATCACGTACGCCAACGACGTGTTCCTGCGGGTGGGCGCCTACACCCTCGACGAGGTCATCGGGCAGCCGCACAACCTCATCCGGCACCCCGACATGCCGCGCGCGGTGTTCACGCTGCTGTGGAACACCCTCGCCGCCCGGCAGGAGCTGTTCGCCTACATCGACAACCTGGCCGCCGACGGCGCGCACTACTGGGTGCTGGCGCACGTGACGCCGTCCTACGGCGCCGACGGGTCGGTCGTGGGCTACCACTCCAACCGCCGCCGGCCCTCCCGCCGGGCGGTCGACCGCGTCCGCCCGATCTACGAGCGCCTCCTGGCCGAGGAGCGGCGGCACCCGAACGCCCGCGCGGCCGTCGCGGCGTCGTCCGAGCTGTTCGACCGGCTGATCGCCGAGCACGCGGCGTCCTACGAGGACTTCGTGTGGTCGGTCATCGCCGAGGAGGAGGACTGAGATGGCCCGCTCCCGCTCCCGCACCCGCTCCGACGCCGCGGAGCTCGCGGTCCACCGCGCGTTCGTGCGCCGGCTGACCGAGACCTGCGAGGCGGCCGCGCGCGGCGACCTGGAGGCGCGGGCCGTGCCGGTCGACGGCTCGGACGCCGTGCCGGAACTGGTCGCGCTGCGGCACGGCGTCAACCGCGCGCTCGACGTCAGCGACGCCTTCGTGCGCGAGTCCCGGGCGGCGCTGGCCGCCGCCGCCGAGGGCCGCTTCCACCGCAGCGTGCTGCGCACGGGGCTGCACGGCGCCTACCGGCACGCGGCCACCGACATCAACACCGCCCGCGACGCCATGCGGGCGACCGCCGGGCGGGTCACCGAGGCGCAGACCTCGCGGCTGCGGCTGGCCGACGCGTTCGAGTCGGTGGTGCTGGCGATGAGCGAGCAGGTCGCGACGGCGGCGACGGAGATGAGCGCGTCCGCCGCCGGGCTGACCAGCGCGGCGTCGGCGGCGTCGGCCGAGGTGGGCAACGCGACCGGCACGCTCGGCTCCCTGACCCGCACCTCGGCCGAGATCCGCGAGGTCATCGCCCTCATCGAGTCCGTGGCCGCGCAGACCCGCCTGCTGGCGCTCAACGCCACGATCGAGGCCGCCCGCGCCGGGGAGGCCGGCAAGGGCTTCGCCGTCGTCGCCTCCGAGGTCAAGGACCTCGCCGACCAGACCGCGCAGGCCACCGAGCGGGTGACCGCGCAGGTCGAGGCGATCCGCGCGGCCTGCGACGACGTCACCGCCGTCATCGGCTCGGTCGGCACCACGGTCACCGACATGAACGGCCTGGTCGACGGGATCGCCGCGGCCGTCGACGGCACGGCGTCGCTGGGCACCGCGGACACCGACGTCACCGGCCTGTCGCAGATGGCCGAGCGGCTGCGCTCGGAGGCCACCGGGTTCCTGGCCGAGATGCGGCGCTGACCGCGGCACGGCCGGTGGGGTCCCGGGTCACGGATGTACCGTTCGAGCAGCGGGGAGCAGCTCGGCTCCCGAGGTCCTGACGCGCCGGCGGTCCCGCCCGCGTCCGCACGGCTGTGCCGGGAGGTGTGCGTGGCGCCGGATCCCGTCGCGTCCGGCGGGGTCCGCGGCGTCGTGCCGGGCCCCGGGACCGAGGACGTCTTCGCCGGCGGCAGCGAGAACGGCCGGCTGATGGCCGCCTTCGACTGGGCGACGACGCCGGTCGGGCCGGTGGAGAGCTGGCCGGCGAGCCTGCGCTACGCCGTCCGCACCGTGCTGGCCTCGCGGTTCCCCATGATCCTGACCTGGGGTCCGGAGTACACGCAGTTCTACAACGACGCCTACGCCACGCTGATCGGCGCGAAGCACCCCGGCGCCATCGGCGACGACCTGCGGATCACCCTCGCCGAGGGCTGGGCCGCGCTGCAGGAGCCGGTCGAGCGGGCGATGGCCACCCGCGAGGCCTCGTGGATCCCGCAGCTCCTGCTGCTGCTCGAGCGTGCCGGCTACCGCGAGGAGACCTACTTCACCGTCTCGCACGCCCCCGCCTTCGGGGACGACGGCCAGGTGGCCGGGATGCACGCGGTGTGCACCGAGGTGACCCGCCAGGTGGTGGCCGAGCGGCGGCAGCGGCTGCTGCACGAGGTGGCCACCGCGGCCGGCCGGCGCGAGGACGAGCGCGACCTGGCCGTCCGGGTGTGCGGGGCGCTGGAGGCCGACCCGCTCGACGTCCCGTTCGCCGCGGTCTACCTGGGCGACGGCGAGGGCCGGCTGCACCGGGTGGCCACCGCGGGCGTCGGCGCCGCGGCGCTGCCGGCGGCGGTGGGCGCGGCGGCCGAGCTCGGCGCGGTCGACGTCGCCGCCCTGCACGTGCCCGGCGGGCCGTTCGGTGACGAGGTGGAGCGGGCGGTCGCGCTGCCGCTGTCGGGCGGGGCGGGGCGGGAGGCGGTGGGCGCCCTGCTGGTCGGCGTCAGCCCCAACCGGGCGCTGGACGAGGAGTACCGCACCTTCCACCAGCTGCTGGCCGCGCAGGTCGCCGGCGCGGTCACCGACGCGCGCGCCTACGCCGCCGAGCGCGCCCGCGCGGAGGTGCTGGCCGAGCTGGACCGGGCCAAGACGACGTTCTTCTCCGACGTCAGCCACGAGCTGCGCACGCCGCTGACCCTGCTGCTGGCCCCGATCGCCGACGCGCTCGCCGACTCGGGCGGGGAGCTGCCGGAGCCGGTGCGCGAGCGGCTCACCCTCGCCCTGCGCAACGGCCAGCGGCTCAAGCGCCTGGTCGACGACCTGCTGGAGTTCGTGAGCATCGAGGCCGGGCGCACGGCGGCGGTGCGGGTGGCCACGGACCTCGCCGCCTGCACCGGCGAGCTGGCCGGCGTGCTGCGCGCCGCGGCCGAGCGGGCCGGCCTGACCCTCGACGTCGACTGCCCGCCGCTGCCCCGCCCCGCCGCGGTGGACCCGCGGATGTGGGAGAAGGTCGTCCTCAACCTGGTCGCCAACGCGGTCAAGTACACCTTCGTCGGCGGCATCACCGTCTCCCTGCGCGCCGAGGGCGACGAGGTGGTCCTGCGGGTGGCCGACACCGGCGTGGGCATCCCCGCCGCCGAGCTGCCGGCGCTGTTCGAGCGGTTCCACCGGGTGACCGGCTCCCCCGCGCGCAGCCGGGAGGGCACCGGCCTGGGCCTGGCGATGGTCCGGGAGCTGGTCGCGCTGCACGGCGGCACCGTGGAGGTGGAGAGCGAGCCCGGCGCCGGGAGCACCTTCACCGTGCGGCTGCCCTTCGGCGAGCCGGACACCGACACCCCGCCGCCCGCGTCGGCCGCCGCGGTCCGCGCGGCCGCGCTCACCCCGTGGGACGACGACCTGCGCCGGCCCGCCCCGTCGCCCGACCCGCTGGGCACCGTGCTCGTCGTCGACGACAACGCCGACATGCGCGCCTACCTCGCCCGGCTGCTGTCGCCGTCGTGGACGGTGCGGACGGCGGCCGACGGCGAGGCGGCCCTGCGCGACGTCGCGCGGGTGCGTCCCGACGTCGTCCTGACCGACGTGATGATGCCGGGCCTGGACGGGTTCGGGCTGCTGCGCGCGCTGCGGACCGACCCCGCGACGCGCGCCGTCCCGGTGGTCATGCTCACCGCGCGGGCCGGGCAGGAGGCCGCGGTCGAGGGCTTCGACGCCGGCGTCGACGACTACCTGCCCAAGCCGTTCGAGTCCGCGGAGCTGCTCGGCCGGCTGCGCGCGGTCCTCGAGCGCTCCCGGGGCCGGCGGGAGCCGGCGCCCCCGGCCGCCCCGTCGCCGTCCGCCCCGGCCGTCCCCGCTCCCGCGCCGCCGCGTCCCCGCGCCGCCGACGCCGTCCCGGCCGCCCCCGCGGCGCCGGCCCCGGCGCACCTCCCGGGTGCGACGACGACCTGGCGGTTCCCCTCGAGCGCGGCGGCGATCCCGCCGCTGCGCCGCCGGCTGCGGGCGCTGCTCACCGCCGCCGGCCTGGACGAGGACCGCGTCCACGACCTCGTGCTGGCCGCCTGCGAGGCCGCCACCAACGCGGTGGAGCACGCGCAGGACCCGCGCGAGCCGTACGTGGACGTCCGGGTGGCCGTCGACGGCGGCGCGGTGGAGATCGCGGTGCGCGACCACGGGCAGTGGAAGGAGCGGACGTCGAGCATGGACCGCGGCCGCGGCTCGATGCTCATGAGCGCGTTCGCCGACGTCACCGCGGTTCCGGGGCCGGAGGGGACCACGGTGACCATCCGCAGCCCCCGGCCCGCCGGCTGACCCCGGCCTGCCGACCGGTCCCGCCGTCCTTGCTACGCTGGCGTCCGGCCGTCAGGCCGTCGCGGGTGTAGTTCAATGGCAGAACATCAGCTTCCCAAGCTGACAGTGCGGGTTCGATTCCCGTCACCCGCTCTCCTCCGCTCCACCCGGCAACCCGGTGGCCTCCCCGCCCCCCCGCGTGGGACCGTCCGCCCGTGCCGCTCCCGCCCGTCCTCCGCGCGGTGGTGCTCGTCGAGGGGGTCAGTGACCGCGAGGCCGTGCTGGCGGCCGCGCGGGGCCTCGGCCGGGACCTGGCCGCCGAGGGCGTGGACGTGGTCGCGATGGGCGGTGCGCACGCCGTCCGCCGCCACCTCGCCGCGATCGGTCCCGGCGTCCGCGTGGCCGGCCTCTACGACCTCGCCGAGCGGGACGTCGTCCGCCGGGCGCTCGGGGTGCCCGACCCGGCGACGGCCGGGTTCTCCGCCTGCGTCGCCGACCTCGAGGACGAGCTCGTCCGGGCGGTGGGGACGGCCGGGGTGGAGGCGGCCGTCGCCGAGCACCGCGAGGCCCACGCCCTGACCACCTTCCGGCGGCAGCCGGCGCAGCGCGGGCGCCCGGCCGACGCGCAGCTGCGCCGCTTCCTCGGCACCACCAGCGGTCGCAAGGCCCGCTACGCGCGCGCCCTCGTCGAGCGGCTGGAGCCCGCGGCGTACCCGCCGCCGCTGAGGTCGCTGCTCGCCCGCGTCTGACCTCCCGGGGTCAGGCCCCCAGCAGGACCGGCGTCCGCGCCTCACCGGGCAGGTACTCGCCCAGCTCGTCGACGCGGTAGCGGGCGCTCTCCTCCGGCGTCGCCGCGACGGTGCGCAGCGCCGCTCCGAGCGCCGCGACGTCGTCCAGGGTCGTCCCGCGGTTGGCGCTGGCGCGCACGGCGCCGGGCAGCCGGACCTCGCCGGCCCGGGCCGCGTCGTGGAAGGCGCGGACCTGCTCCTCGCTCAGCTCCAGCAGGCGGGCCATGTACGGGTGGGCGCAGAAGCAGCCGCTGCGCACGCCGATCCCGAACTCCGCGGACAGCCGGGCGGCCACCAGGCCGTGCGGGAGGTCGTCGAGGAGGAAGGCCGCCACGGGCAGCCGGTCCCCCGTCACCGGGCCGAGGCGGCGCAGCCCCGGGACCGTCGCGAGCTCGGCGTCCAGCGCCGCGGTGAGGGCGCGCTCGTGGGCGAGCAGGCCGGGCCAGTCCTCGGCCAGCTCCTCGGCCGCGGCGGCCAGCGCGACCGCGCCGACGACGTTCGGCGAGCCGGCCTCGTCCCGGTCGGGGGCACCGGCCCACACGACGTCGTCGAAGGAGACCGCCCGGACCGCGCCGCCGCCGACCAGCAGGGGCTCGCCGCGGCCGAGCAGGCTCCGCGGGGCGACGAGCGCGCCGGCGCCGAAGGGCGCGTACGCCTTGTGCCCCGACAGGGCGAGGGCGTCGACGCCGAGGGCGGTCACGTCGATCGGCCGGTGCGGCGCCAGCTGGGCGGCGTCCACCACCACGAACACGCCGCGCTCCCGGGCGGCGGCGGTGATCGCGGCCAGGTCGGGCAGCCAGCCGGTGACGTTGGAGGCGCCGGTGAGGGCCAGGACTCGCGGGGTCGGGCGCTGGTCGAGCGCGGCGACGACGTCCTCGGCCGTGAAGGTCCCCACGGCGCCGACCTCGACCACCCGCAGCCGCGCGGCGCGGCGCCACGGCAGCAGGTTGGCGTGGTGCTCGACCGCGGTGGTGAGCACCACGTCGTCCGGCTCGAGCCCGAGCCGGAACGCCAGCGCGTTCAGCGCCTCGGTGGTGTTGCGGACGAAGACGGTCTCGTGCGTGGCGGGGTCCGCCCCGACGAAGGCGAGCACGGTCTCGCGGGCGGCCTCGTAGCGGGCGCTGGTGTACCGGGACTTCGCGCCGGCGCCGCGGTGCACGCTCGAGTAGCGGGGCAGGAACTCCTGCACCGCCCGGGCCACCCGGACCGACGACGAGCTGGTGGCCGCGGCGTCGAGGTCGACGTAGCGGGTGAGCCCCCCGCCGGCCGTCGGGACGCGGACGTCCTCGCCGACGAGCCGGCCCGGGGAGGTGTCGGGAACCAGTCGCATGGGATCCCCATCGGCACGTCCCGGCCGAAATCGAGCCCGGCGCCGCGCCTCCCGCCCGGGTCCACCCCCTGGGGGTGATCTCCGGTCCCCGGCCTCAAGCGCCCGGGCACGGTGACGACGTCCCTGGGCATGAGTGCCTTCCAGCTCCGGGTCGACGGCGACCGGCGACGGCCCCGGGGTTTCCGTCTCACCTCACGGGTGTTCTGGGACCTCGCGGTGTGGATGGTCGGCCTCGGCATCGCGGTCGGGCTGGTCTTCCCGCCGTTCGCCACGGGCCTCGGGGTCCCTGCCCAGTACGCCGACCGCCCCGTGTTCCGGGCGGCCTGTCTCGTCGCCGGCTTCCTGGTCGGCGGGCTGAGCTACACGCTGTGCCGGTGCCTGGTCGGTGGGCGGCTGGCCGTCCTCAGCACCCACCTGCACTCGGTGGCGCAGACCATCTCGCACGCCAGCCGGACCGGGGACTGGTCGCAGTCGACGTCGCAGCGGATCACCGTGGACTCCGACGACCAGCTCGGCGAGACCGCCCGCGCCTTCAACAGCCTGCTCGACGCCCTCGAGGCGGGGGAGCACTTCCGGTCGCTGGTCCGCAACGCCTCGGACGTCATCACCGTCGTCGACACCGCGGGCACCGTCACGTACCAGACCCCGTCGGTGGGCTGGGTGCTCGGCTACCCGCCGGGGACGCTGATCGGCACCGACGTCCACGACCTGGTCCACCCCGAGGACGTGCGGGGCTTCCGCGAGCACCTCGCCCGCGTGGCCGCCGGGGAGCCGCCGGCGACCTGGCCGGCCGCCCGCATGCGGCACCGCAACGGCTCCTGGCGCTGGACCGACACCGCCGCCCGCAACCTGCTCGACGACCCGGCCGTCAGCGGCATCGTGCTCACCACGCGCGACACCAGCGACCGCAAGGAGCTCGAGGACCAGCTGCGCGTGCAGGCCTTCCACGACCCCCTGACCGGCCTGCCCAACCGGGCGCTGTTCATGGAGCGCCTGCGCGCGGCGGAGGAACGCGAGCGGGTCACCGGCACCCCGTCGGCGGTGCTGTTCCTGGACCTGGACAACCTCAAGACCGTCAACGACAACCTCGGCCACGACGGCGGTGACGCCCTGCTGCGGGTGGTCGCCCAGCGGGTCGGCGGCTGCCTGCGCCCCGAGGACACCCTCGCCCGCCTGGCCGGCGACGAGTTCGCCGTGCTGATGAGCGGCGCGCGCAGCGGCGAGCTGGCGCCCCTGGTCGCCGAGCGCGTGCTGGCCGCCCTCGCCCAGCCGGTCCACGTCGCCGACCGCGCCGTCCGCGCCAGCGTGAGCATGGGCATCGCCACCTCGGCGACGTGCGCCGCCAGCGGCCTGGGCCTGCTGCGCGCGGCGGACATCGCGATGTACGTGGCCAAGTCCAGCGGCAAGGGGCGCTACGAGACCTTCCAGCCCAGCCACCACGCCGCGCACCTCGAGCGCGAGCGCCTGCTCGCCGACCTCTACCAGGCGCTGGACCGGCAGGAGCTCGTCCTCCACTACCAGCCGATCGTCGACCTGGCGTCGGCCACGACCAGCGGCTACGAGGCCCTGGTGCGCTGGCAGCACCCCACGCACGGGCTGGTGCCGCCGGCGCGGTTCATCGCGCTGGCCGAGGACAGCGGCCTGATCGTCCCGATCGGCCGCTGGGTGCTCCGGGAGGCCACCCGCCAGGCCGCCGCGTGGCAGCGGCCGGACGGCAGCGGCCCGCGGATGAGCGTCAACGTGTCGGTGCGCCAGTTCCAGCACCCCAGCCTCGTCGGCGACGTCGCCGAGGCGCTGGACCGCTCCGGCCTGGACCCGCGGCGGCTGACCCTCGAGATCACCGAGTCGCTGCTCGTGCAGGACGCCGCCGCCACCACCGGCAAGCTGGAGGAGGTCAAGGACCTCGGCGTCCGGCTGGCCCTCGACGACTTCGGCACCGGCTACTCGTCACTGGGCTACCTGCGCCGGTTCCCCATCGACGTCCTCAAGATCGACAAGTCCTTCGTCGACGGCGTGGCCACGAGCCCGGAGGACCACGCGGTCATCGGCGCGATCGTGCAGCTGGGCCAGACGCTCGGCCTGGACCTCGTGGCCGAGGGCATCGAGACCGCCGACGAGCTGGCCGCGCTCCGCGGGCTCGGCGTCGGGTACGGGCAGGGCTACCACCTCGGTCGTCCCCTGCCCGCCGCGGCGCACGAGGAGGAGGTGCACCAGGAGGCGGTGCACCAGGAGGCGGTGCACCAGGAGGCGGTGCACCAGCAGGCGGTGCACGAGGAGGCGGTGGCCCCCGGGGCCGAGCGCCGCCGGCCGCACTCCCCCGGCGCCGCCCTGCGGGCGGCTCCGGTGCCCCGCACCACCGGGGAGGACGTCCCGGCCGCGTCCCCGCACTGACGCCCGGCCGGGCCGCGGACCGGCGGCCGTGCCAGGGTCTGTCCGTGGACCCGTCCCGGGGAGGCCGGGCATGAGCCCGGGGCTCTCCGCCGCGGCCACCGCCGCCCTCGTCGCCCGGCTGCGCGCCGCCGGCTGCGTCTTCGCCGAGGACGAGGCCCGCCTGCTGACCGCCGCCGCGGCCACACCCGAGGAGCTGGACGCCCTCGCCGGACGGCGGGTGGCCGGCGAGCCGCTGGAGCACGTGCTCGGCGAGGTGGAGTTCTGCGGCCTGCGGGTCTCCGTCGGCCCCGGGGTCTTCGTGCCGCGGCGGCGCACCGCGGCCCTGGTCGCGCGGGCGGTGGAGGTGGCGCGGGCGGCGCGGGACCGGCACGGGCGCCCGCCGGTCGGGGTCGACCTGTGCTGCGGCTGCGGCGCGGTCGGCCTCGCGCTGGCCACCGCCGTCGAGCTGGCCGAGCTGCACGCCGCCGACGTCGCCCCCGCCGCGCTGCACCACGCCCGGCGCAACCTCGCGCCGGTGGGCGGGCAGGTGCACGGCGGCGACCTGTTCGACGCGCTGCCGCGGCGGCTGCACGGGCGGGTCGACGTCCTGGTGGTCAACGCGCCGTACGTGCCCACCGCGGCGCTGCCCCTGCTGCCGCCCGAGGCGCGCCTGCACGAGCCGCGGACGGCGCTCGACGGGGGCGCGGACGGCCTCGACGTGCACCGGCGCGTGGCCGCGGGCGCCCCGGCCTGGCTCGCCCCTGGCGGGGTCCTGCTGACCGAGGCCGGGGAGGACCAGGCGCCCGTGCTCGCCGCGGTGCTCGCCGCCGCCGGGCTGCGGGCGGACGTCCACGGCCCCGGGGAGGACGGGACCGCGGTCGTCACGGGGGCCCGCGGGGGCTGACCGGGCCCTTGGTCCCTGTCCCGACGCGCCGCGTGTCGCGAGGATCACTGCATGGCAGATCCGACCGCTCCCGTTCCGCCCGAGGACCGGTCCCTTCAGCCCGTCGAGCCCGTCCGGCTCGTCCCGCAGTTCTCCCGTCGTCCCGCGCCCTCGCTCGTCGTCCACGTCGACGGCTCGCCCTCCGGCTACGGCGCCCTGGTCTGGGCGCTGCGCGAGGCGGCCCGCCGCGAGGGGACCGTGCTCGCCGTCGACGTCGTCGACGGCGGCGAGAGGACGCTGACCGGACAGCGCGCGGCCGCGGAGCAGGCCCGCGCCGTGGTCCTCGAGCGGATCGAGGCCCAGGTCGTCCGCGCCATCGCCGAGACGGGCGTGACCGGCCGCGTCCGCACCGCCACCCTGGAGCGGCCGCTGCTCGAGGCCCTCGTCGGCGCCGGCCGCGGCGGTGACCTGGTGCTGGTGAACGGATCGGGACGCGCCCTCCTGCGGCAGGTCGTGCCGCGCCACCCGAGCCGCCGCCTCGCGCACGGTGCGTGAGCCCTCCGGCGGGACCACCCCGGCGGACGGCCGCCCCGACGCGCAGCAGGACCCCTCCGGACGGGCCGTGACCCCGCCCGGCCCGGAGGGCTCGCCGCCGGCGCTCGCCGCCGGCGTGCGGGCGGCCGCGGCCGGCGAGCACCTCGAGGCGACGCTGCACGCCATCGTCGAGGCGGCGGTCGCGCACGCCGACGCCACCTACGGCGCGCTCGGCGTCCTCACCCGCGACGGGCGGCGGCTGGACCGCTTCGTCATCGTCGGCATGGACGAGGAGACGCGCGCCGGCATCGACCGCCTCCCGGCCGGCGCCGGCATCCTCGGCCTGCTGGTCGACCACCCCCGGCCGCTGCGGCTCGACGACCTCGGGTCCCACCCCGACTCCGTCGGCTTCCCGGCCGGCCACCCGCCGATGCAGTCCTTCCTCGGGGTGCCGGTGTGCGTCCGCGACGCCGTCTTCGGCCACCTCTACCTGACCGAGAAGCGCACCGGCGGCCCGTTCACCGAGGCCGACGAGGAGGCGGTGCTGGCGCTGGCCGCGGCCGCGGGCCTGGCCATCGAGAACGCGCGACTGGCGGAGGCCGCCGAGCGCCGCCGGGCGTGGGTGCAGGCCGGCACCGAGGTGGCCACCGAGCTGCTGTCGGGTGAGGACCCGGCCGAGGTGCTGCTGAAGGTGGCCGAACGGGCCGTCGCGCTGAGCGACGCCGAGGCCGGGGCACTGCTCATCGCGCAGGAGGGCGACCCCGAGGCGCTGACCATCGTGGCCTCGGCCGGTTACATGGCCGGCGAGCTCGACGGGGTGCGGGTCCCGCTCGAGGACACCCACGTCGGCCGGGTGCACCGCACCGGGCTGGGGGAGCTGGTCGAGGACGTCGCGGCGGACCCCGTGCTGGGCCGGCACGCCGAGGTCGCCGTCGAGCTCGTCCGCGGCGCCCGCTCCGCGGTCATCGTCCCGCTCGGCCCGGCCCTGGGGACCCTGGTCTGCCTGCGCCGCGCCGACCGGGAGCCGTTCGACGCGGAGGTCCTCGAGGCGCTGTCCGCGTTCGCCGGTCAGGCGGGGCTGGCGCTGGAGCTGGCGCGCAGCCAGCGGCGCGAGCGCCGGCTGCAGGTGCAGGCCGACCGCGACCGGATCGCCCGTGACCTGCACGACCACGTCGTCCAGCGGATCTACGCGACGGCGCTCTCGCTGGACCGGATCAGCCGGGCGCTGGAGGAGGTCGACCCCTACGCCGCCCGCCGCATCGGGCGCAGCGTCGACGAGCTGGACGGGACGCTGCGGCAGATCCGTTCGGCGATCTTCGGCCTCCACGACGACGTCGTCCCCGAGGGCCTGGCCGCGGGGGTGGCCGACGCCGTGCGGCAGGCCACGGAGGGCTCGGCGGTGCAACCCGGGCTGCGGCTGCGCGGCGACCTCGACGGCCTGCCCGCGGGCCTGGCCACCGACCTGCTGGCGGTGGTGCGCGAGCTCGTGACCAACGTCGTCCGGCACGCGGACGCGAGCCGGGTCGAGGTGTCGGTCGAGGTCGGGGAGGACGGGCCGGGTGCGCCGGTGTCCGTCCGGGTCACCGACGACGGCCGCGGGCTGCCCGCGGTCACGGTCCGCAGCGGGCTGGCCAACCTGGCCGAGCGGGCCGAGCGCCGCGGCGGCCGGCTGACCGCGACCGGGGGACCGGCGGGCACCGAGGTGACCTGGACGGTGCCGGGGCGGGCGCAGCGGTCCTGAGTGCCCGCCCCGCCGGTCAGGAGGACCGGCGGCCGCGCAGCTCGGTGGCCAGGATCGCGGCCTGGGTGCGCCGCTCCAGCCCCAGCTTGGCCAGCAGGTGGCTGGTGTAGTTCTTGACCGTCTTCTCGGCCAGGCCCATCCGCTCGCCGATCTGCCGGTTGGTCAGCCCCTCCCCGATCAGCATGAGCACGGTGCGCTCCTGCTCGGTGAGCGCGGCCAGGCGCCGGTCGCCGTCGGGCCCGGACCCCGGCCGCCGCCCGGGCCAGCCCGCCAGCGTGCCGCCGCCCGCGACCGTGTGCACCGCCGAGACCAGGTCCGCGCCGCGCACCTGCTTCACGACGTAGCCGGCCGCCCCCGCCGACGCGGCCGCGGCGACGGCCGCCTCGTCGGCGTAGCTGGACAGCACCAGGCAGCGGACCCCGGGCAGCCGCTCCCCCAGCTCGCGGATCAGCTCGGCGCCGTCGCCGTCGGGCAGCCGCATGTCCACGAGGACGACGTCGGGCCGCACCGCCGGGCAGCGGGCCAGGGCCTCGGTGACGCTGCCCGCCTCGCCGACGACCGCCAGCCCCGGGTCGTCCTCGAGGACCTCGGCCACGCCCCGACGCACCACCTCGTGGTCGTCGACCAGGAACACGCGGACGGACGCACCGGTGACCATGACCGCCCCCCTCCACGATCGTGATCGGGATCACAGAGGGTAGTGCGGAAACGGACGGTCCTGCGAGGTCAGGTCGGCAGGAGCAACGCTGCGTACAGTGTCAACCCCGGTCCGAAGGCCATCGCGACCACCGGACCGTCGACGTCGCCGAGCTCCTGGAGGACGAGCAGCACGGTGGCCGAGGAGCAGTTGCCGTGCTCGGCCAGCACCCGGCGGGACGCGGCGACCTGTGCCTCGGCGAGGCCGAGCTCGTCGCGGGCGACGTCGATGATCCGCGGGCCCCCGGGGTGCACCGCCCACCCGGCGACGTCCTCGACCCGCAGGCCCGCGCCGTCGAGCAGCTCCGCGACGACGTCGCCCACGTGCCGGGACAGCACGTCGGGCACCCGCGGGGACAGGCCCATGCGGAAGCCGAGGTCGGTGACGTCCCAGGTCATGTGGTCGGCCGTCGAGGGGTCGGTGCGCGCGACCACGCCGGCCAGCCGCCGCCCGCGCGCGGCGCCGGGCTCGACGACGACGGCGGCCGCGGCGTCGGAGAACAGCGCGTGGGCGACCACCTGGTCCAGGTCCCGCTGCGCCGGCTGCACGTGCAGGCTGGTCAGCTCGCAGCAGAGCAGCACCGCCGGGCGCGAGCGCGCGGCCACGAAGTCGCCGACGGCGGCCAGCCCGGGCAGCGCGGCGTAGCAGCCCATGTGCCCGACCAGCAGCCGCTGCAGACCGGCGGGCATGCCCAGGTCGCTGGCCAGCCGGATGTCCAGCCCGGGGGTCGCGTACCCGGTGCAGGTGGCGACGGCGAACAGGCCGACGTCGCCCGGCGCGAGGCCGGCGTCGTCGAGCGCCCCGGCGACCGCCTGCTTCCCCAGCGGCAGCGCCTCCTCCACGTAGCGGGCCATGCGCGCGCCGGTGCTCCACCGGCTGAGGTCCTCGTCGACCGGGTTGGCGACCGCGTGCCGGGTGCGCACGCCGGCGCTCGCCCAGATCCGCCGGGCGGCGCGGACGCCCTCGTAGTGGCGGGCGAAGAAGCCCTCCCACGCCGCGTCCTGGTCGAGGGTCGCCGGGAGGGCGGCTCCGGCGCCGGTCAGCACGGCGGCGCTCACCCGCGGGGCTCCCGGGGGAACGCGCTGCTCAGCGAGGCGATCACGCCCCGACCGTACGGGCGGAGGCGGTGCGGCGCTCCTCGGGTGGCGTGCCGTCACCCGGTGGACGCGCAGCGTCGCGCCGGCGGCCGTGGCCGGCGAACAGCACCGCCGTCGTGGGCAGCTCGCGCATGCGGACGACGTCGCGCCGGCCGAGCCGCCAGGCGACCAGGTCGCGCACCGACGGCCGCAGCCCCACGAGCCGCAGGTCCAGGCCCAGGCCGTCGGCGGCGGCGAGCAGCCGGCGCCGGTCGACGAACAGGGCGGGGTCGTGGATGCCCGGCGGCGGCCCGCCGGGGACCCGCTCCATGAGCCGGACGGCGATCAGCTCCGCCAGCCGGGTCGCGGCGATGGCGTCGATGACCAGCGTGCCGCCGGGGCGCAGCAGCCGCGCGGCCTCGGTGAGCACCGCGACGTCGTCGGCGACGTGCTCGAGGATCTCCCCGGCCACGACGACGTCGGCGCACCCGTCCCGCAGCGGCACCGCGAGCACCGAGCCGCGGACGGCGCACACCCCGTGCCGGGCGGCCACCGCCAGCCCGGCGGCACCCAGGTCGACGCCGACGTGCCGGTAGCCCAGGCGGGCGGCGTGCGGGGCCATGAGCCCGCCGCCGCAGGCGAGGTCGACCAGCAGGGCGCCGGGGCCCGGCGCCGGGGGGATGTACCGGGCCCGGTGGGCGGCCAGCCAGTGCAGCATGGCGAAGCCGCCCGAGACCTCCCACCACTGGTCGGCCAGGTCGTCGTACTGGGCCGGGTCGTTGCGGCGGGGGTCGTCGATGCGCACGGGCGGGGTCAGCCCTTCTCCAGCGGGTCGTGGCCCCAGTTCATCAGCGAGTACCGCCACCTGGAGTCCTCGACGTCCTCCTTCGCCGGCTCCTGGGCCAGGTGCCGCTGGACGTAGCCGTGGACCTTCCGCATGTGCGCGTAGTCGTCGTCGGTGAGCTCGCCCTGCTCCTTGCGCAGGAGCTCGACGATCCGCCGTCCGGACTCGTGCCCGGTGGACTCCCCCGACCCGCCGCTCTTCTGCCCCACCGACTGCGACTCGTCGGTGGCCAGCCACCGCTCCAGCTCCGAGGCGCTCATGTTGACCGCCTCGTCGAAGTCCTTCCTGATCGCGTCCCGGTCGTCGTCGGCCACGGCCCCTCCTCGGTCGGTCTCCCCGGGTCGGTACCGCGGCGCCGACCTCGGGAAACGGCGTGCGGGCACGGGCCGGGTAGGCGGGCGCCGTCCCGGGTACCCGGGGGCCGTGGGGCCGGGTGGGAACGGGGACGGGAGGACGACGACGCGCGGGCGCGCCGGCGGCGTCGACGTCGCCACCGCGACCCAGAACGCCGAGGCCCGCGGGGAGAGCCTCGACCAGGTCCTCGACCGGAACCTCGCCGAGCTGCTGCAGGAGCTGCGGGTCGCGATCACCGGCGTGCAGGTGTTGTTCGCCTTCCTGCTCGGCCTGGCCTTCACCCAGCGGTTCACCGAGCTCGACGGCTTCCAGCTCACCGTCTACACCGTCACGCTGCTGGCCTCGGCGCTGGCGACGGTCGCCCTCATCGCCCCGGTCGCCTTCCACCGGCTGGTGTTCCGGCGGCGGCGCAAGGCGGTGCTCGTCGTGGTCGGCGACCGGCTGCTCCTGGTGGGCCTGGCCCTGCTCGTGCTGGCGATCAGCTCCGGCGTGCTGCTCGTCCTCGACGTCGCCCTGGGCCGCGGACCGGGTGTCGTCGCCGGGGTGGGCGTCCTGCTCGTCGGGACGGCGACCTGGTACGGGCTGCCGCTGTGGGCGCGGCGCGCGGACACCGCCCACCGGCCCGGCCCGCCGGACGACGGGGTGCGGCCCGCAGACTGAGCGCCGTCGTCGCCGCGCTCCCGGAGGTCGCCCGTGTCCGTCACCGTCGTCGGCAGCCTCAACGAGGACGTGCTGGTCGCGGTCGGGCGGCTGCCCGGCCGCGGCGAGACCGTCGTCGGGCGGGCGGCGGTGCTCGCCCCCGGCGGCAAGGGCGCCAACCAGGCGGCGGCCGCCGGGCGGCTGGCCGGGTCCGGGGTGGCGATGGTCGGCCGGGTGGGCGACGACCCGGCCGGGGAGCGGCAGCGGGCGGCGCTGGCCGACGCCGGGGTGGACACCGCGCTGGTCCTCCCGACGCCGGGGCACCCGACCGGCTCGGCGACGATCCCGGTCGAGGACGGCAGCGGGGAGAACCTCATCGTCGTCGTCCCCGGGGCCAACGGGGAGCTGACGCCGGACGACGTCGACGTGCCGGCCGTGCGGCGGGCCGCGGTGGTGCTCCTGCAGCTCGAGGTGCCGTTGCCGACCGTGCGGGCGGCCGCGGACGCGGCGTCGGGCACCGTCGTGCTCACCCCCGCGCCGCCGCAGCCGCTGCCGCCGGAGCTGCTGCGGCGGGTGGCGGTGCTGGTGCCCAACGAGCACGAGCTGGTGCAGCTGGCCGGCGCGGACCCGGGGCCGCGGGCGCCCGCGGAGCTGGCCGCCCTCGCCCGCACCCTCGGCGCCGCGGCCACCGTGGTGACCCTGGGCGCCCGGGGCGCGCTCGTGGTGCCGGCGGACGGTCCGGTGCTGCTGCAGGCGCCGCCGCCGGTCGAGCCGGTGGACACCACCGGCGCCGGCGACTGCCTGTGCGGCGCGCTCGGCGCCGCCCTCGCGCGGGGCGCGGACCTGGCCGGCGCGGTGCAGGAGGCGGTCGCGGCCGCGGCGCTGTCGACGACCGGGCCGGGCGCGCGGGGCGCCCTGCCCGACGCGGCCGCGGTCCGGGCGGTGCTGCCGCGGGTGCCCGCGGCGGTGCGCGTGGACTGAGCCGGGGTTGGCGGGCGCGCAGGTGGGCAAGGCCTCCCCGACCGCACCGCCGCATCCCGAGGAGGACGCCGTGACCGAGCCCGAACGGCCGCCGCGCACGCCCGAGCGCGCGGAGGGCGACCCGCCCGGCGACGAGGGCGACGCCGGGCGCACCCCGCGCTCCGAGGAGCCCGCCGAGGGGCAGCCGCTGGGCGACGGCCCGGCCGA
The DNA here is from genome assembly GCF_054050335.1 of Geodermatophilus sp. SYSU D00698. NCBI lineage: Bacteria > Bacillati > Actinomycetota > Actinomycetes > Geodermatophilales > Geodermatophilaceae > Geodermatophilus > Geodermatophilus sp. SYSU D00698. The sequence goes on along the minus strand of NZ_JBJGZD010000009.1, from coordinate 100,056 downwards.
GAGCCCCGACGTCTGACCGGGACGGACCCGTCCCGGCCGGGGCGCGGCACGGCCCGGCCGTGCCGCGCCCCGGGGTGGCGGACGTCCCACCCCCGGGCGGGTGTGATCCCCGCCCGGGGGCCGTTCCCCCGGGCCGGGCGCGGGCAGGCCGGCCCGCATGGACGAGGTGCGGCCCGAGGACCGGGTCCGCGACGACGCCACCGGCGCCCCGCCGGCCCCGGGGTCCGGTGCCGCCCGGGCGGCCGCCGAGCGCGTCGTCCGGCTGCCGGCCAACCCGCGCCGCACCCGCCGCGCCGGACGCCGCCCGCCGCGTCGTCACAGCGGTCCCACGCTTCACCACCGCCCCGACCTGCGCGTTCGCCCCTCGGCACCCACGAGCGCGCAGCCGTGCCGGGCACCCGGCGTGCCGCGAACTGATCCGTCACGGCAGGCGGCACGATCCACCGCGTGACCGCCGCCGCCCTCTCCTTCGCCGACGCCGACGCCGACGCCGACAGCCCCACCCCGGTCCGCCGCAGCCGCGCGGAGCGGGAGGCGATCGTCCTCGACACCGCGGAGCGGCTGTTCTCCGCCCGCAGCTCGCGCAGCGTCGGCATGGACGAGCTCGTCCGCGAGACGGGCCTGGGCAAGATGACCGTCTACCGGCTGTTCAAGAGCAAGGACGAGCTGGTCGGCGCCTACCTGGCCCGCAAGGCGGCCACGGTGCTCGGGCACGTCGACGAGCTCCTGCTGCTGCACGAGCACGACCCGCGCGCCGCGCTGCTCGCCGTCGTCGAGTACGTCGACGCCGACGTCACCCGCGCCGGCTTCCGCGGCTGCCCGTTCACCAACGTCAGCAGCGAGTACGACGACCCGGCGCACCCGGCCCGCAGCGCGGCCGCCGACTACAAGTTCGAGCTGCACGCCCGCCTCGAGCGGCTGGCCGAGCAGGTCGCGCCCGGCTTCGGCGAGGACCTCGCCGCCCAGGTCCACCTGATCATCGACGGCATGTACCTCTCCGGCGGCCTGCTCGGCCCCGACGGCCCGGCCGCCCACGGGCGCGCGCTGGCCGAGCAGCTCACCGACCTCGCGGTCGCCGCCTCCGCCGCGGTTCCCGCCGGGCCGGTCGCCGTCCCCGCCTGACCCGGCGCCCGGCGGGGAGCCGCACCGCTCGCCGGGCGGGCCCGGCCCCGGGCCCGCAGGATGGGCCGGTGACCGTGGACCGCAGCCGCCCCGACCTGGACGACACGACCGTCGAGGGCCTCGGCAGGCTCTCCGAGGCACTGGAGACGATCGAGCAGGCCCGGGGCCAGCTCTACGGCTTCCACCAGCACTCCGGCAAGGCGGACCTGCTCCTGCAGGAGGCGGTGGAGCTGTTCCGGAAGGCCGGGCACACCGAGCTCGCCGACGACCTCGACCGCGACCTCGTGGGCCGCAACGTCATCGCCGACCGGTGGACCTTCCAGATCGTCGAGGACTACGACGCGAACTACTGGTCGGTGTTCCGCGCCTTCGACGAGCGGGCCCGCGAGGAGCTGGCCGACGGCGACCGGCACGTGTTCGAGGCGCGCATGAAGCAGCGAGAGCGCACCGCCGGGCACCCCGCGCACGAGGCCGGCCCCGCGCTCGACGACTGACGCCGTCCGGTCGCCGCCCGCCCGCCGGGGCCGCAGACTCGGGCGGGTGAGCACCCGCGAGCAGAAGATGCCCGAGCCGGACGAGCCCCGCTCCGTCGGCCCGCTGGGCAGCAGCACGTCCGGCCCGCCGGCGCCCGACTCCGACGGCCCCGAGGCGACCGGCCCGGCCGACGGCGCCGCCGGCCCGTCCTGGCCGCCGGCGGAGACCGAGCCGGCCGCGCACCGGGACTGAGGCCCCGCTCCCCGAGCGGAACCCCGGGGTCCGCCGTTTGAGGGAGCCGTCCCGCGGACAGTCCGCGATCATGACTGCTCCCGGTTCGCCCGCCGACCCCCGGTACCCCACGTCCGGCACGTCCGCGCCCGGCAGCGACCCGCTCGCCGGCGGCTACGGCACCCCGTCGACGTCCGCCGGCACCTCCCCCGCCGGCACCTCCCCCGCGACGTCCCGCCCCTCCGGGCCGTCGCGCGCCGGGGCGGCCGGCCGCACCGTCGGCCGCGGCCTCGCCCTCGGCCTGCTGCTGTTCGTCACCGTCCTGCTGGTGCTGTTCGTCGTGTTCAACGGCCAGACGGTGCAGATCAGCCTCGTCTTCGGTGACGTGCAGGCGCCGCTGGTGGTGGCGCTGCTCATCGCCGCGGCGCTCGGGGCGCTCGTCGCGTCGCTGGCCGGCCTCGTGCTCCGCGCCCGCCGCCGCAACCGCTGACCCCCTGCCCGGGACGCGCCTGACCCCTGCGGGCGTGTCCCGGGCCGTGGCCTTGCTCCTGGTTACCCGCCGGTAATAACGTTCGTTACCGGCGAGTAGGCATCCCTGCCCGCCGTCCCCCCCGGTACGGAGCAACGGAGCCAGACCGCATGAGCCACTACACCGCGAACCTGCGGGACCTCGAGTTCAACCTGTTCGAGTTCCTCGACACCAAGGACCGGTTCGGCACCGGCCCGTTCGCGCAGATGGACGCCGAGACCGCGCGCGGCGTGCTCGCCGAGATCCGGCGGCTGGCCGAGGGTCCGATCGCCGAGAGCTTCGCCGACGCCGACCGCAACCCGCCGGTGTTCGACCCGGCCACGCACTCGGTGACGCTGCCGGAGAGCTTCAAGCGCTCGGTGCGGGCCATCGAGGACGGCGAGTGGTACCGCCTGGACCTGCCCGAGGAGCTCGGCGGCTTCGGCGCCCCGCACGCGCTGACCTGGGGCGCGTTCGAGATGGTGCTCGGCGCCAACCCCGCCGTGTTCATGTACGGCGCGTGGGCCGCCTTCGCCGCCGTCCTGCACGAGCTCGGCAACGCCGAGCAGAAGCGGCTCGCCGAGCTGATGATCGAGCACCGGTGGGGCGCCACCATGGTGCTCACCGAGCCCGACGCCGGCTCCGACGTGGGCGCAGGCCGGACGAGGGCCGTGCAGCAGCCCGACGGCTCGTGGCACGTCACCGGCGTGAAGCGGTTCATCACCTCCGCCGAGCACGACCTGTCCGACAACATCGTCCACCTCGTGCTCGCCCGCCCCGAGGGCGCGAAGCCCGGCACCAAGGGCCTGTCGCTCTTCGTCGTCCCGAAGTTCCACGTCGACCTCGAGACCGGCGCGCTCGGCGAGCGCAACGGCGTGTACGTGACCAACGTCGAGAAGAAGATGGGCCTCAAGGTCTCCACGACCTGCGAGCTCACCTTCGGCGACGGGCCGGTCCCGGCCAGGGGCTGGCTGGTCGGCGACGTGCACGACGGCATCGCGCAGATGTTCAAGGTCATCGAGCACGCCCGCATGTTCGTGGGCACCAAGGCGATCGCCACCCTGTCGGCGGGCTACCAGCAGGCGCTGGCCTTCGCCAAGGAGCGGGTGCAGGGCGCCGACCTCAGCGCGACGTCGAAGGACGCCCCCCGGGTGACCATCACCCACCACCCCGACGTGCGCCGCTCGCTGATGCTGCAGAAGGCCTACGCCGAGGGCATGCGGGCGCTGTACCTCTACACGGCGAGCTTCCGCGACCGGGTCACCGAGGCCGAGGCCGCCGGCACCGCCGACGGCGAGGAGGCGAGGCTCGCCGCCCGCGTCAACGACCTGCTGCTCCCCGTCGTCAAGGGCTTCGGCTCCGAGCGGGCCACCCAGCTGCTCACGCAGGAGTCGCTGCAGACCCTGGGCGGCTCGGGCTACCTGCAGGACTACCCGATCGAGCAGTACATCCGGGACTCCAAGATCGACACGCTCTACGAGGGCACGACGGCGATCCAGGGCCAGGACTTCTTCTTCCGGAAGGTCGTCAAGGACGGCGGCGTCGCGCTGACCTGGCTGGCCTCGCAGATCCAGGCCACCATCGACGCCGAGGCCGGCAACGGCCGGCTCAAGGAGGAGCGGGCGCACCTCGCGACCGCCCTCGGCGAGGTCCAGGCGATGCTCGCCGCCATGTTCGGGCAGCTCACCGGCGCCCAGCAGGACGTGACCAGGCTCTACGAGGTCGGGCAGAACACCAGCCGGCTGCTGCTGGCCGTCGGCGACCTGGTCACCGCGTGGCTGCTGGTCCGCCAGTCCGAGGTGGCGCTGGCCGCCCTGGCCGGCGAGGTGAGCGGGAAGGACCGCCTGTTCTACGAGGGCAAGCTCGCCGCCACCCGCTTCTTCACCACCCAGGTGCTGCCGCGCCTGGCCGGTGAGCGCGCCATCGTCGAGGCCACCGACAACGCGCTCATGGAGGTCCCCGAGGGCGCGTTCTAGGAGGACCCCCTTCCTCCCACGCCCCGCACACCCGGCGCCGGGCCCGGAGGGGTGGCCGTTCCAGGACCTCACCGCGGCCGGCGGCCGTCGTCCCCCTGGTGGGGACGGCGGCCGTCGTCGTCCCGTGGGACCTCGCGGCGCGGTGCCCGTCCTCGCGCTGCGGGGTGAGGGCGGGACCGCGGGACCAGGTCGGTCGTCGGCCGCCGGCCGTTTCGCGGGGGCGACGGCGGGCATGGCCTCCCGCGACAGCGCCGTCGGACAGGAGGCACCATGACCGACCCGCAGGGCAGCGACCGCATCCAGCAGGGCGTCCCGACCGCGTCGGGCTCGGGCGACAACAGCACCACCGGGACCGGCTTCGACGACGTCCCCCTCACCCGCGACGAGGCCCTCGAGCGGGACGCCGCCTCCGGCGACGACCTGCCGGCACGCGCCGACAGCGACGTCGCCCGGGCCCGGACGGACGGCCCGTCCGGCGAGGTCCCGGGGCCCACGCCCCGTTCCGGAGGGAGATCGGACTGATGAGCGAGACCGAGCACACCGGCTACCGCGAGTCCCCGGACACCACCGACGGTCCGACCGCGAGCAACATGGTCGACGGCGTCCCCGGCGAGGACCGGTCCGACGGCGGCGAGCAGGACACGACCCTCACCACCGACGACGACGCCCAGCGGGACGACTCCGTGGTGCGCGGCGGCAACGAGGCCAGCTGATCCCGGCCGCGGCGGCGGGCTTAGATCCAGCCGTGGCGGCGGGCGATCTCCACGGCGGCGTGCCGGTTGGCCGCGCCGAGCTTGCCCGCGGCCGACGACAGGTGGTTGCGCACCGTCCCGGGTGACAGGTGGGCGCGGGCGGCGATCTCCTCGACGGGAGCGCCGCCCGCGGCCAGCTCCAGGACGTCGGCCTCGCGCGGCGTGAGCGGGCTGTCGCCGGCGCTAATGGCCTCGGCGGCCAGTTCCGGGTCGACGTAGCGGCCGCCGCGCGCCACCGTCCGGACGACGTCGGTGAGCACCGGCGCCGCCACGGTCTTGGGCAGGAAGCCGCGCACGCCCGCCGCCAGCGCCCGCTTGAGGTGCCCCGCGCGCCCGTGCCCGGTGACGATGACCGACGCGCAGCCGGGCACCAGCGATCCCAGCCGGGCGGCGACGGTGATGCCGTCGAGGTCGGGCATCTGCAGGTCCAGGACGGCGACGTCGGGGGCGTGCGCCCGCGCCATGGCCAGCGCCTCGTCGCCGGAGGCGGCCTGCGCGACCACCTCCAGGTCGTCCTCCAGCGCCAGCAGCGCCGCCAGCGCCGAGCGGATGAGGTTCTCGTCGTCGGCGAGCAGCACCCGGATCACCGCACCTCCTCCACCGCCCGGGCGGGCACCCGGGCCTCGACGACGAACCGGTCCCCGTGCCGCCCCGCGGACAGCCGGCCGGAGGCGGCCGCCAGCCGCTCGGACAGCCCGCGCAGTCCGTTGCCCCAGCCGGCGCCGGTCCGGCCGGCGCCGTCGTTCTCCACCCTCAGCCGCACCGGGTCCCCGGCCGTCAGCGTGACCGTGCACTCGGCCGCGGAGCTGTGCCGCAGGACGTTGGTGACCGCCTCGCGCACCACCCAGCCCAGCGCCGCCTGCACCGGCTCGGGCAGGGCGGCGCCGTGCTCCTCGCCGTGCACCGTGCAGGCGATGCCGGCCGCCCGCAGCACGGAGCGGGCGCCGGCCAGCTCGCCGGCCAGGTCGGTGCTGCGGTAGCCGCGGACGACGTCGCGGACCTCGCGCAGCGACCGCTCGGCGATCCGGCTGATGTCCGCGACCTCGTCGGCCGCCTCGGGCCGCTGCCGCCGCACCAGCTCCCCGGCCAGCTGGCTCTTCACCGCGATCGCCGAGAGGTCGCGGCCCATGACGTCGTGCAGGTCGCGGGCGAAGCGCAGCCGCTCCTCGGCGACGGCGAGCTGCAGCTGCACGCCGCGGCTGCGCTCCATCGCGACGACGACGTCGAGCACCCACACGGAGAAGCGGAAGGCGAGCACGAGGCCCGTGACGGCGACCGCGAACGTCACCGCGAGCACCAGCGCGGCCGGCCAGACCTCCCCCGACGCCAGCGCCAGCGCGCCGACGCCCAGCCCGACGACGGCCGCGGCACGGGCCAGCGCCCGCGACGTCCACACCGGGGAGACCGCGGTGAGCAGCATCGCCGCGGGCAGCACCACCAGCCACCGGCCCTCGGGGTCGGCGCCCGCGCCGACGGTCGCGGCCGCGCCGAGGGCGGTGGCGAGCGCCGCGGCCGCCGCGGCGGCGACCAGCGGGCGGCCGGGCAGCGGGCGCTGCGTCGCGCGGGCGGCCAGCCCGGCCCGCGCGAGCAGCACCGTGGTGACGGCGACGAGCACCGAGCCGGCCAGGTACAGCCGCGCGGTCCCGGTGTCGCCGAGACCCGCACCGGCGACGACCAGCAGCGCCCACGCCGGCGTCAGGCCGAGCCAGGCGTAGAACGACCAGCGGGTGTAGAGGTCCAGGCGCTGGGGGTCCGAGCGGTCCCGCCACCAGCGCGCGACGGTCGGCACGGCGCCCATGCTGCCGTACCGACCGCCGGGGGCCGCGTCGCTCACCTGCGGGGCGCCCACCGGAAGACCCGGGGCGCCACGGCGGCGGCGACGGCGATCCAGGCCGCGAGGACCAGCAGCGGCTGGGGCGCGGCGGCCCAGGCGCCGGCCCAGTCGACCGACCGGCCGTCCCACGTCTGCCCGGCCAGGCCCAGCCGGGCGAGCTCGACGACCGGCTCGATCGGGGTCAGCCGCACCACCTGCGCGACCTGCTCGGGGAAGGCGGTCAACGGCACGACGATGCCGGAGGTGATCGAGGCGAGCACCACCAGCGGCAGCGTGGTGATCTGCGCGCTCTCGGCGGTGCGGGTGAACGAGGTGCTCGCCGCGGCCAGCAGCGTCATCAGGAGCATCCCGCCGAGCAGGGCCACCAGGGGCAGGACGACGTCGGTCGGAGCCGACCACTCCCCGATCACGGCGGTGCCGGCCAGCACGAGGACCACCTGCACGAGGGTCACCAGCAGGGTGGGGACGGCGGTGCCCAGCAGCACCTCGCCGGGGGTGAGCTCGCCGCTGCGCATCCGCTGCAGCACCAGCTCCTCGCGGCGGGCGACGTAGGTGGTCACCAGGTTGTAGTAGGTGAGGAAGACCAGGGTCACGGCGAACGCGGTGACGACCAGGCGCGGGCCCAGCGACCCGTCGCCGCCGAGCCCGGCCACGGGCACGAACGCGACGAGGAACAGCGGCAGCAGCAGCGAGTTGACGACGGCGGTGCGGTTGCGCAGCAGCAGCCGGGTCTCGGCGCCGGCGAGCGCGGCGACCCGCTGCAGGCGGGACGGGGCGGGCGCGGTGGTGGCGGTCATCGGGGGCTCCTCCCGGATCGTGCGGTCAGGACGGGTCGGCGCCGTCGGCGACGGCGAGGAAGGCCTGCTCGAGCGAGGCGGCGCGGGCCTGCAGGTCGCCGAGGACCAGCCCGTGCTCGTCGGCCCAGGCCAGCAGGCGGGTGAGGACGGGCTGCAGCGCGCGGGTGTGCAGCACGACCCGCGGCGTCGTCGCCACGACCTCGGCGCCGGCGACGGCCGGCAGCCCGGGGGCCGCCGCCGGCAGGGTGAAGCGGACCGTGGCGGGCCGGGTGGCGGCGATCTCGGCCGCGGTGCCGGCGAGGACGATCCGGCCGGCCCGCATGACCGCGATCCGGTCGGCGAGCTCCTCGGCCTCCTCGAGGTGGTGCGTGGTGAGCACGACCGCGGCGCCCCCGGCCACGCGGCGGCGGACCAGCTCCCACACCGTGCGGCGGCTCTCGGGGTCCAGCCCCGTGGTGGGCTCGTCGAGGACGACGACGCGCGGCGAGCCGAGCAGCGCCAGCGTGAGGTCGAGCCGGCGCCGCTCGCCGCCGGAGAGGCTGCGCACGCGGACGTCGGCGCGGCCGGTCAGGCCGACCTGCTCCAGGGCCTCGGCCACCGGCCGGGGTGCGGTGAGCGTGGCCGCCCAGGTCGCCACCGTCTCGCGGACGGTGAGGTCGGCGGGCAGGCCGCTGGACTGCAGCAGCACGCCGAGGTGCGGGCGGACGGCGGCGCGGTCGGCCACCGGGTCGGCGCCGAGCACCCGGACGGTGCCGCCCGAGGCCGGGGCCAGGCCCTCGAGCACCTCCAGCGCGGAGGTCTTGCCGGCGCCGTTGACGCCGAGCAGGGCGAACACCTCGCCGGGGTGGACCTCGAAGCTGATGCCGCGGACGGCCTCGACGGCGCCGTAGCGGCGGCGCAGGTCGGTGACCTCGACGGCGGGAGCGCCGGCGTCCCCGCGGGTGCGGACGTCGGCGCGCGGGTGGGTGAGCTGCACGGGGCCTCCTCCTCGCGCCCCGCCGGCTCCTGGTCGGCCGGTCCTCCGGGGCACGTCCCCACGCTGCCGCCGGATCGGGCCCGGCACAGGTGCCGTCCCTCACGACCTGGGCCCGCAGACGCACGGGGCACCCCTGACACGTGTCAGGGGTGCCCCGTGGCGGGAGCGGCTGCGGCTACACCCGGGCGCCCGCCCGGTCCGCCGTCGTCCCGACGGCGTCGTCCGCGGCCAGGTCGCGGACGCGGGTCTCGCCGTAGGCGAGGACCGCCACGAGCGTGACGACGGCGCAGGCGGCCAGGTAGACGGCTACGCGGGTCGGGCTCGGGTCGTCGAAGCTGCCGAGCAGGGCGACCGCGATCAGCGGCGCGGGCGCGCCGGCGACCAGGGACGCCAGCTGGGCGCCGATGGAGACGCCGGTGTAGCGGGCCTTGGTGCCGAACAGCTCGGCGAAGAAGGCCGCCTGCGGGCCGTACATGGCGCCGTGGAACAGCAGGCCGACGATCAGCGCCAGCACGACGAGCGCGAAGCTCCCCGTGTCGAACAGGCCGAACAGGACGAAACCCCAGATGCCGGTGCCGGCGGCGCCGAGGAGGTACACCGGCCGCCGGCCGACGCGGTCGGACAGCGCGCCCCACATCGGGATCGTCACCAGGTGCACCGCGGACGCGACGAGCAGCGCGTTCAGGGCGAACGAGGCGTCCAGGCCGAGCGCCTTGGTGAGGTAGGCCGTGGTGAACGCCGTGAGGATGTAGAAGGCGACGTTCTCGGCGATGCGGGCGCCCATGGCGACGAGCACCTCGCGCTTGTAGCGCTTGAGGACGACGGTGATCGGCGCCTGCTCGGCCGCGCCGGTCTCCCGGGCCTTCTCCTCGGCGGCGCGCTGGGCCTCGAGGAACACCGGTGACTCGCTGACCGCCAGCCGCACCCACAGGCCGACCAGGATGAGCACGGCCGAGAGCAGGAACGGGATGCGCCAGCCCCAGGACTCGAAGGCCGCGTCGGACTGGACGGCAGCCAGCACCGCGAGCACGGCGGTGGAGAGGAGCTGGCCGGCGGGCGCCCCGGCCTGCGGCCAGGAGGCCCAGAAGCCGCGGTTCTCGGGCCGGCCGTGCTCGGAGACGATGAGGACCGCACCCCCCCACTCGCCGCCGAGGGCGAAGCCCTGCACCAGGCGGAGGAACACCAGCAGCAGCGGGGCGAGCGCGCCGGCCGTGGCGTAGGTCGGCAGCAGGCCGATGGCGAAGGTCGCGCCGCCCATCATGAGCAGCGAGACGACCAGCAGCTTCTTGCGCCCGACGCGGTCGCCGAAGTGGCCGAAGACCAGCGCGCCGATCGGGCGGGCCGCGAAGCCGATGGCGTAGGTGCCGAAGGCCAGCAGCACGCCGGCGAAGTCGGACGAGTCGGGGAAGAACAGCGGGCCGAAGACGAGCGCGGCGGCCGAGCCGTAGAGGAAGAAGTCGTACCACTCGACGGTGGTGCCGATGATGCTCGCACCGACGACGCGGCCGAAGCTCCGTCTCCGGTGGGTCTGGGCGGGTGCGGACACGCGGTTCTCCTCGGTGGACGGATCCGGACCCGACCGACGCTAGGAAGCGCGCGGGGGCCTGCCCATGTGCCGGAGGCCAGTTCTGTGAACCAGGTCATGTGGTCCGCGGACATGTCCCGCGGCGGGACCGTGCCCCGACCGGCCGGGACACCCCGTGTGGGCGGCACCCACCACCGGCGCCGCAGGTGTGTGTGCCGCCGCCGTGGGAGGGGCCGCACCCGCGGCCTAGCGTCGCCGCCATGAGCGCGAAGGACCTCGAGGGACGGCGGGCGATGGTGACCGGCGGGGGGTCGGGCATCGGCCGCGCGGTCGCCGCCCGGCTGGCCGAGGCCGGTGCCGCGGTGGTCGTCGTCGACCGGGACGGCGCGGCGGCCGAGGAGGTGGCCCGCACCGTGGGCGGCACCGCCGTCGCCGTCGACCTCTCCGACCTGGCCGCCGTCGACGCGCTCGACCTCGACGTCGACGTGCTGGTCAACAACGCCGGGTTCCAGCACGTCGCGCCGCTGCACGAGTTCCCCGTCGAGGTCTTCTCCACCATCCAGCGGCTGATGGTCGAGGCGCCGTTCCGGCTGGTGCGCGGCGCGCTGCCGCACATGTACCGGCGGGGCTGGGGCCGGGTGGTCAACGTCAGCTCGGTGCACGGGCACCGGGCGTCGCCGTTCAAGTCCGCCTACGTCACGGCCAAGCACGCGCTCGAGGGCCTGTCGAAGGTGGTGGCGCTCGAGGGTGCACCGCACGGGGTCACCTCCAACTGCGTCGCCCCGGCCTACGTGCGGACGCCGCTGGTCGAGGGGCAGATCGCCGACCAGGCCCGCAGCCACGGGATCTCCGAGGACGAGGTCGTCGAGCGGGTCATGCTCGCGCCGGCGGCGCTCAAGCGGCTGATCGAGCCGGCCGAGGTCGCCGACGCCGTCGCCTGGCTCTGCTCCCCCGCCGCGGCCTCGGTCACCGGCACCTCGCTGCTCATGGACGGCGGGTGGACCGCCCACTGATCGCCCGGCCGGTGACAATGCCGGTCGTGGCCCGGACCGCAGCACCGCCCGCCGACGGCCCCGGCCGCACGTCCCGGGTCCCCTCGGCGGCCGCCGAGTACCTGCAGATGGTCCTCGACGACGCCGCGGCCATCGAGTACGAGGGCCCGCTGGTGCGCGCCCGGACCGCGGGCGCCGATCCCGCCACGCTGGCCGAGCTGGAGCGGGTCCGGCTCCTGGCGCTGCAGGTGCGCGCCGCCTTCGCCGCCCGCCGCCGCCGCGAGTCGGAGCTGTCGGCGCTGTTCGACACCGCGAGCGACCTCGCCACGCTGCGCGGCGTCGACTCGGTGCTGACCGCGATCGTCCGCCGCGCCCGCCAGCTGCTGGGCACCGACATCTCGTACCTGACGCTCAACGACGACGCCCACGGCGACACCTACATGCGGGTCACCGACGGCTCGGTGTCCGCGCGCTTCCAGGCGCTGCGGCTGCCGATGGGCGAGGGGCTGGGCGGGCTCGTGGCCCAGAGGGCCGCGCCCTACGCGACGGCGAGCTACTTCGACGACGCCCGGTTCCACCACACCGACGACATCAACGGCGGCGTCCGCGAGGAGGGCCTGGTCGCCATCCTCGGCGTGCCGCTGATCCGCGGGTCGCAGGTCATCGGGGTGCTCTACGCCGCCGACCGCGCCGAGCGGACCTTCGACCGGTCCGAGGTGGCGCTGCTCGGCTCGCTGGCCGCGCACGCGGCGATCGCGCTGGACAACGCGCGGCTGCTGGAGGAGACCCGGGCCGCCCTGGAGGAGCTGTCGGCGGCCACCCGGGAGCTGCGGGAGCACACCGAGTCGGTGGAGCGGGCCGCGGGCGCGCACGACCGGTTCATCGACGTCGTGCTCCGCGGGGGCGGCGTCGAGGACGTGGCCGCGGCCGTGACCGACGCGCTGGGCGGCCGGATCACCGTGCTCGACGAGGAGGGCCGCCCGTCGCCCGCCGCCGACGGCGGCGCCCTCCCGCCCGACCCCGCCGGCGCGCTGGCGCTGGCCCGCTCCACCGGCCGCACGGTGCGCGACGGCGACTGGTGGACGGCGGCGGTGACCGTGGACAGCGACCTGCTCGGCGGGCTGGTGCTGCAGCGCGAGGGCGACCTGTCCGACGCCGACCAGCGCATCCTCGAGCGCGCCGCGCTGGTCACCGCGCTGCTGCTGCTCATCCGGCGGACCGCCGGCGAGGCCGAGGGCCGGGTGCGCGGCGAGCTGCTCGACGAGCTGCTGACCGTGCCGCTGCGCGACCCCGACGGCCTGCGCGAGCGCGCCCGCCGGCTGGGCACCGACCTGGACCGGCCGGCGTCGGTCGTCGTCGTCCGGGTGGAGGAGCGCTGCCGCGGCCGGGCGCTGGCCGCCGCCGCGCACCTCGCCGCCACCCGCGGCGGGCTCGCCGGGGCCCGCGACGGCCGCGTCGTCCTGTGCCTGCCCGACCTCGCGCCGGGGACGGCGGCGGCGCTGGTGCGCCGGGAGGTCGCCACGGCGGTCGGGCGGCCGGTCACCGCCGGGGGCGCCGGGCCCGCACCCGGTCCGGCCGCCGTGGCCGGCGCCTGGGCCGAGGCCGGGCGGTGCGCCTCGACGCTGGAGGCGCTGGGCCGCACCGGGGAGTCGGCGAGCGCGGACGAGCTGGGCTTCGTCGGCCTGCTGGTGGGCGAGGGCCGTGACGTGCCCGGCTTCGTGCAGGCGACGCTGGCACCGGTGCTCGACTACGACGCCCGTCGCGGCACCGACCTGGTGGCCACGCTGCGCGCGTGGTTCGACACCGGCGGCTCCCCCGCGCGGGCGGCCGAGGTGCTCAACGTGCACGTCAACACGGTCACCCAGCGGCTGGACCGGGTGGGCCGGCTGCTGGGCCGCGACTGGTCGGCGCCGGAGCGGGCGCTGGAGGTGCAGCTGGCGCTGCGGCTGCACCGGCTGACCGCCGCCGAGGGCGCAGCGGTCAGCCCATGACGCCCGGCGGGACGATGCTGTCGATCCCGACGTCCCGGCGCCGGCCGCAGCGCCGGCAGACCTCGTGGCCGGGGCCGCGCAGCCGCTCGTCGTCGGGGTGCCGCTGCACGTAGGCGTGCAGTCCCAGGCGGCAGAGCAGGGGCTTCGGGGTGGTCCGCGCGTCGCCGGCCATGGCGATCGCCTCCCTCGTCGCAGACCCCAGGCTGGCACCCTCCCGTCCCCGGCCGGCGGGTCCGAGGTCCCTCCTACCCTGGTCCCGTGACCGCCGTCCTCCCCTGCCTGCCGGCGGCCGAGTGGACGGCGCGGGCGGCCGCGCACGCCGCGCGCGTGGAGCGGTGGACGGCGCCGCACCGCGACCGCCGCCGCCGGGGCGAGGCGCACCCGGTGTTGGACTTCCTGTTCACCTACTACTCGGAGACGCCGTCCCGGCTGCGCCGGTGGCACCCGGGGCCGGGCGTCGCGCTGGCGCCGTCGGCGGAGGGTCCGGCGCCGCACGCCGCCTGGCGCTGGTACGCGACCGGCGGCGACGGCGCGGTGCGGCTCGACGTCGCGGCGTACCTGGCCGACCGGGCGCCGACCGTCCGCTTCGTGCGGGACCTGCTCGCCGCCACCGCGTCCCGGCCGGCGCAGACCGGCTGCTTCGGGCTGCACGAGTGGGCGATGGTGCACCGCGCCGACGAGCGGCGGCACGCGGTCCCGCTGCGGCTGGGGCGGGCCGGCACCGACGCCGTCGTGGAGGCGCACGCGATCCGGTGCAGCCACTTCGACGCGTTCCGGTTCTTCACGCCGTCCGCCGTCGGGCTCAACCGGCTGCGGCCGACGCGGGAGACGCAGGTCGCGATGGAGCAGCCGGGCTGCCTGCACGCGACGATGGACCTCTACAAGTGGGCGTACAAGCTCTCGCCCGCGGTGCCCGGGGAGCTGGTCGCCGACTGCTTCGAGCTCGCCGTCGAGGTGCGCGAGCTGGACATGCGGGCCTCGCCGTACGACCTGGCCGACCGCGGCTACGCGCCGGTGCGGATCGAGACGGCCGAGGGCAAGGCGGAGTACGTGGCCGCGCAGCGGGGGTTCGCCGGGCGGGCGGCCCCGCTGCGGCGGCGGCTGGTCGAGGTCTGCGACGCGCTGCTGGCGTCCTAGCTCACCGCAGCGCGTCCTGGCTCACGGTCGACGGTGAGCCAGGACGCGGCATGATCAGGTCAGCTGATCGTGCTGCGGATCCCGCGTCAGACGCCGTCGCGGGGGCCGGCCGCGCCGACGCCCACCCCGCGGGACGCGGTCTCGCGCAGCTGCTCGACCACCCGGCCCGGCGGCGGGGTCTCCCCACCGGTGGGCGCCGAGGGACGGCGGCCCGAGCGGCGCTCGCGCAGCCGGGCGACCAGGCCCGCGATGCCGCCCGGCACGAAGAACACGACCACCACGAACAGCGCCCCGAGCAGGAACAGCGGCTCCGACAGCGGCACCCGCAGCCAGGCCGGCAGGTCCTGCACGGCGGGCGAGGAGGCCAGGTCGGTGAGCCGGCTGTCGAGGTAGGTGTAGAGGACGCCGCCGAGCACCGCGCCCCACCGGCTGCCCGCCCCGCCGAGCACCACCATGACCAGCAGGCCGAGGGTGAAGTCGGCGGTCGTCGTCCGGGGCGTGGAGCCGCCGAGCAGCAGCAGGTGCACCACCCCGCCGAGCGCGGCCAGCAGGCCGGCGAGGACGAAGACGACCAGCTTGAACGAGTAGGGCCGCAGGCCCAGCACCTCGACCCGGCGCTCGTTCTCCCGGATCGCCTGCCACACCCGCCCGGCCCGCGAGCCGGTCACCCACGCCACGACGACGTAGACGACGGCGAGGTAGGCCAGCGCCAGCCAGTACAGGTTGACGGTGTTGAGGACGCCGACGAACGCGTCGGGCACGTTCGAGCGGTCCAGCGCCAGGCCCTCCTCGCCGCCGGTCAGGCCGCCGGGGTCGCGCAGGACGACGATCGACCCGACCTGCGCCATGGCCAGCGTGACCATGGAGAAGGCGATGCCCGACACCCGCAGCGCCACCCCGCCGACCAGCAGCGGCAGCGCGATGCCGACCACGGTGGTCAGCGCGAGCGCCGCGCCCAGGCCCCAGCCGAGCTCGGTCAGCGCCAGGTTGGCCACGTACGTGCCGGCCGCGAAGTAGAGCGCGTGCCCGAACGACAGCAGCCCGGTGAACCCGAACAGCAGGTCGTAGGACAGCGCCACCCCGCCGAAGACCAGGCACAGCGCCAGCAGCTGGAGGGTGCCGGGGCTGTTGAGGACGCCGTCGAAGAGGCCCGGGACCTGCAGCGTGGAGTACGGCAGGACCGCCAGGACGACGAGGACGACCAGCGGCGCCAGCCGCGTCAGGTTCCGGCTCATGCCACCCTCGCAGTCAGCCCGCCGGGGCGGGTGAGCAGGACGACGGCGAGCAGCAGGACGACCGACAGGTCCCCCACCCCGCTGGCCGCGTAGTAGTTGGCGAACTGCTGCACCAGCCCGACGAGGACCGCCGCCACCGCGGCGCCGGTGATCGAGCTCATCCCGCCGATGACGACGACGATGAAGGCGAAGATCAGCAGCGAGGTGCCCTGGCCCGGCGAGATCGAGCCGAGGTAGACGCCGCCGAGAGCGCCGGCCAGCGCGGCGAACGCGCCGCCGATGGCGAAGACCAGGGTGAACGCCCGCCGCACGTCGATGCCGAGCGCGGTCACCATCGACCGGTTCTCCACACCGGCGCGGATGACCAGGCCGAAGCGGGTGTAGCGGAGGAAGGCCAGCACGGCCAGCAGCACGACGGCGGCGCTGCCGATGAGCAGGAAGCGGTCGTTGGGCACGCTGGCGCCGAGCACCGACGTCGTGTCCTTGGCCCAGGCCGGCGCCGGGAAGGGCCGCGGGTCGGCACCCCAGATCGCCCGCACCAGCGCGACCAGCGCCAGGCTCAGCCCCACGGTGACCAGCACCTGCTCGATGTGCCGCTCGTAGAGCGGGCGGATCAGCAGCAGCTCGATCAGCGCCGCGACGACCGTGCCGACGGCGACCCCGAAGGCGACGGCGAGCGCGAAGCCCCACCCGCCGGACCCGGCGCCGGGCAGGTTCTCCGAGGCCCACCAGGTGCCGTAGGCGCCGATGGTGAGGAAGGCGCCGTGGGCGAAGTTGAGCACGCCCATCAGCCCGAAGATCAGCGAGAGCCCGGACGCGACGAGGAAGTACAGCGCCGCGAGCCCGAGGCCCGTGACGGTCAGCAGCACCACGGTGCTCACGCGTGCGCACCCCCGCTCGAGGCGACGCCGAGCAGCTCGCGGGTGCGGTCGGCGTCGGCCAGCAGCTCCGGCGCCGACCCGCTCCACACCGCGCGCCCCTGGTCGACGACGACGGCGTCGGTGGCCATGCGGCGCACCACGGACAGGTTCTGCTCGACGAGCAGCACCGTCACCTCCTCGGCGGCGCGGGCGAGCACGTCGGCGACCTCGGCGACCAGCAGCGGCGCCAGGCCCTTGGTCGGCTCGTCGACGAGCAGCAGCTGGTTGTCGTTGAGCAGCAGCCGGGCGATGGCCACCATCTGCTGCTGGCCGCCCGAGAGGGTCCCGGCCAGCTGGCGGCTGCGCTTCGCGAGCTCCGGGAACAGCTCGTACACCCGGTCGTGGTGGTGCGCGGAGTCGCGCCGCTCGGCCAGCGTGAGGTTCTCGGCCACGGTCAGCCCGCCGAAGACCTCGCGGTCCTCGGGCGCGTAGCCGACGCCGAGCCGGACGACGTCGTGGGTGCGCCGGCCCGACAGCCGGTGCACGCGGCCGGCGGCGTCGGTGAGCTCGATGCGGCCGGCCGAGGGCACCAGGCCGAGCACCGACTTCACCGTCGTCGTCTTGCCCGCGCCGTTGCGGCCGAGCAGGGCCGTCACCCCGCCGCGGCGGACGGTGAGGTCGACCCCCTGCAGGATGTGCGATCCCGACAGCCGGACGTGCACGTCGGAGAGCCGGAGCAGCACCGGCCGGTCGGCGGTCACAGCTGGTCCCCCAGGTAGGCCTCCTGGACGACGGGGTCGGCGGTGACCCGTGCCGGGGTGTCCAGCGCGAGCAGCGAGCCGTGGTGCATGACGGCGACCCGGTCGGCGAGGCCGAGCAGGACGTCCATGTGGTGCTCGACCATGAGCACCGTCCGGCCCTCCTCCCGGTGCACGTCGGCGATGACCTGGGTGAGGCCGGCGACCTCCCCGGTGCTGACGCCGGCCATCGGCTCGTCGAGCAGCACGACGGCGGGGTCGGTGGCCAGCAGGATCGCCAGTTCCAGCTTGCGCTTGTCGCCGTGGGAGAGGGACCCGGCGAGCGCGTCGCCGCGGGCGGCGAGGCCCACCCGGCGCAGTGCCCGCTCGGCCACCTCGAACGCCCGGTCCGAGGCGCGCACCCGCTGCCAGGGCCGCAGGCTGCCGCCGAGCCGGGCCTGCGCCGCCAGGCGCACGTTCTCCCGGACACCGAGGCCCGCGAACACCGACGAGGACTGGAAGGTCCGGCCCAGCCCCAGGCGGGCCCGCGCGGCCGGGCGGGCGCGGGTGAGGTCGGTGCCGTCCAGGGTGATCGTGCCGGCGGTGACCGGCAGCAGGCCCGAGAGCAGGTTGAACAGCGAGGTCTTGCCCGCCCCGTTGGGCCCGATGACGGCGACGAACTCGCCGGGAGCGACGTCGAGGGAGACGTCGGAGACGATGACCGCGCCGCCGATCGCGCAGGTCAGGCCGGCCACCCGGAGCACCGGCTCGCCCGCGGGGCGGGCGGCCGGTGCCGGGGCGGGGAGGGAGGCGGTCACTGCCCGGTCCTCGCGGGAGCGCCCGGGTCAGGAGGTGGCGACCGGCGGCGCGGTGGCCTCCGGGTCGAGGGTCTCGACGAGCACCGGGACCAGCTCGTCGCCCTGCTGCTCCAGGCGGGCCTGGAACATCGGCTGCAGGAGCGCGTGGTCCTCCTCGCGGATGGTCAGCTCGCCCTTGACGCCGTCGAACTGCCAGCCCTCGAGTGCGTCCACCATGGCGCCGACGTCGTCGCCGCCCTCCTGGAGCGCGTGCACGACCATCTGCGCGGCGGTGAAGCCGTCCGGGGTGAACAGGTCGACCGTGCCGCCGGCCTCCTCGACCCGCTCGGTCATCGCCTGGCTGACCTCGTTGTCGACGGCCTCGGCGAAGAAGTGCGACAGGTAGTCGATCTGCGTGGCCTGCGCGCCGTAGGTGGCGTAGCTGGCGCGGATGTCCAGGCCGGTGACGACGGTGGTGGAGTCGAGCACGCCCTGCTGGCCCATCGCCTGCCACATGGCCGGCGCGGTCTCCCCGGCCCAGGCGACGAAGACCAGGTCGGCGCCGGCGTCGCGGGCCTGGGAGGCGAACGGCGTGAAGTCGGTGGCGCTGGCCGGCACCAGCAGCGGGGTGACCGTGGCCCCGGCCCCGCCGAGGACGGCGGTGACGGCGCCGACGTTGGCCTGGCCGAAGGCGCTGTCCTGGGCGAAGACCAGCACGGTCTTGCCCTGCGCGTCGCCGATGAACGACTGCGCGGTGAGGATGTCCTGGTAGGTCTGCCGGCCCGACCGGAAGGTGTTGTCGTTGACGCCGGTCACCGCGTCGGTGGCGGCCGGCCCGGAGATGAACAGGACGTCGTTCTGCTCGGCCAGCGGCGCGACCTGGGTGGCCACGCCCGAGGCGGTGGACCCGGCGAGCACCTGCACGCCCTGGCCGATGAGGTCGGTGGCCTCGGCGACGGCCTTGGCGGGGTCGCCGGCGTCGTCGCGCTCGACGATCTCGATCGGCCGGCCGTCGACCTCGCCGGTGCCGTCGGTGGCGTAGTCCAGGCCGGCCTCGAAGCCCTGCAGGTACTGCTCGCCGTAGGTGGCCAGCGGCCCGGTGGAGGAGAAGACGAGCCCGACCCGGATCGGCTCGCCCTCGCCGCCGCCGTCCCCGCCGCTCCCGCCCGACGAGGCGGCGGTGGGGCTGCCGCAGGCGGCGACCGACAGGGCCAGCGCGGCGCCCGTGGCGAGGACGGCGGTCCGGGACCGGTGGCGGGGACGCGACATGGCGAGCTCCTCGGTGTGTGCGGCGGTGCACGGTTGCTGCTCCGGACGGTCCCGTCCGGCGTGGTCTGGACCACACCGTAGGGAGCCCGTCACGGACTGCCCATGTCGGTGACCTCCACAGCCACACCCGTCCCTGTGGTGAGCGAGCACACCCCTCCAGGCGGCACGGGACGTTCACCACGGGCCCGTACCGTCGGACGGGTGACCTCGACCTCCGATGACGTGCGCACCGACCGCTGGCTGCGGCTCGACGGGACGACGAACACGCGAGACCTGGGCGGCCTGCCCACCACCGACGGCGGCGTGACGGCGTTCGGCCGCGTGCTGCGCAGCGACAACCTGCAGACCCTCAGCGACGAGGACGTGCGGCGGCTGCTCGAGGACCTGCGCCTGAGCGACGTGATCGACCTGCGCACCACCGCCGAGGTGCTGCTCGAGGGCCGCGGCCCGCTGCGCGCGGTCGCCGAGGTCACGCACCGGCACCTCAGCCTGCTGCCCGAGCGGGGCCACCACACCGACGTGTTCGCCGTCGAGGAGGACGAGGTCCCCGACCTGCCGGCCGACTGGGCCGAGACGGTGCTGCCGCGGCAGACCACGGAGGCCGACGAGGTCGAGCCGCCGGCGGTGCGCTCCTACCTCGGCTACCTGCACCACCGCCCGGAGAACGTGCTGGCGGCGCTGCGGGCGATCGCGGCCAGCGACGGCGCGGCGGTCGTGCACTGCGCCGCGGGCAAGGACCGCACCGGCGTCGTCGCCATGTTCTGCCTGGCCGTGGCCGGGGTGCCCGACGAGGAGATCGTCGCCGACTACGCGCTGACCGCCGAGGTCATCGAGGCCCTGGTGGCGAAGCTGCGCCGGTCGCCGACGTACGCCGACGACATGACCCGCCGCGACGTCGCCAGCCACACGCCGCGGGCGGCGACCATGCGCCGGCTGCTGGAGATCCTGGGCGAGCGGCACGGCGGGCCGCTGGGCTGGCTCGACGAGCACGGCTTCGGCGCCGCCGAGCAGGCCGCGCTGCGCGCCAAGCTCCGCGACTGAGGGAGGCCCCGCCGCCCCGCAGAGGGGCCGAGGTGCTCGCCGGACGAGGCCGCCTAGTCCGCCGACCGCGGGGCCGGGGCCGCCGGGCGGTCGCGGTGCTTGTGCCGGTACATGGCGGCGTCGGCCTCCTGCAGCAGCCGCTCGGCGTCGCCGCCGGGGCCGGTGTGCACGGCGACGCCGGTGCTCGTGCCGACCGCCGCGGGGACGCCGTCGAGACGGAACGGCTCGGTGAAGGCCGCCGCCACCCGGCGGACGACGGCCTCGGCGTCGGCCGGTGCGGCCAGCCGGGGCAGCAGGACGGCGAACTCGTCGCCGCTGAGCCGGCCGACGGTGTCGCCGGGGCGCACCGCGGCCCGCAGCCGGGCCGACACCTGGCGCAGCAGCTCGTCGCCGGCGGCGTGGCCGAAGGTGTCGTTGACCGCCTTGAACCGGTCGAGGTCGCAGAACAGCACGCCGACGGAGCCGGTGGGGGCGACGGCGGCCAGCGCCGCGGCCAGCCGGTCGCGGAAGAGGACCCGGTTGGGAAGCCCGGTGAGCGCGTCGTGGGTGGCCTGGTGCCGGACGGTCTCCAGCAGCCGGGCCTTCTGCAGCGCGGTGGACGCCTGGTCGCCGACACCGCGCAGCCGGGCGAGGACGTCGGCGTCGAGGGCCTGGCTGACCTCGCCGTCGGCCCAGCTGGCGGTGACCACGCCGAGGAAGCTGGTGCCGGCGAGCAGCGGGACGGCGACGACGTCGGTGAGGTGCATCGCGGCGAGCAGGTCGCGCATCGGGGCGCTGGCGCCGGTCGCGCCGATCACGCGGGGCTCCCGGTCGGTGAGGATGCCGAAGACCTCCGGCACGTCCCCGGCCCGCAGGGCCGCCGACCGCAGGACCTCCTCCTGCTCCGGGGACAGCCCGGCGCAGGACTCCGCCCGCAGCACGCCGCCGGCCGGGTCCCAGAGCAGGACGCCGGAGCTGCCGCAGCCGACGATGCCGGGCAGGGCCTCGGCGACGACGGCGCACACCTCCGGCGCCTCACCGGCCTGGGCCAGGCCGTGCGCCAGCTCCAGGAGGGCGCCGGCCCGGCGGGCCTCCAGCCGGCTGTCCTCGAGGGCCAGCACGAGGTCGAGGGCGGCCGCGGCGTGGCCGGCGTAGGCGGCGAGCATGGCCCGCTCGTCGCCGAGGCCGCCGTCGCCGGGGCGGTGGAGGGCGGCCAGCCGGCCGTGGGTCCGGCGGGCGGAGGCGACGTCGACGGTCACCGCGCCGGGGCCCAGGTCCTCGCCGGCGAGCAGCCGCGCGACCAGCGGCGGCACCTCCGCGGGCGCCAGGCCCGAGCTGTGCACGAGCGGGGCGCCGCCGCGCGGGGAGGAGACGGCGAGCAGGTAGGCGGGGGCGAGGACGGCGGCCGCCGCGCGCTCCACGATCCGCCGCAGGACGGTCTCGAGGTCACCGCCCTCGACCAGGTCGGTGGCCGCCGACTGCAGGCTGCGGACCTGCTGGCGCAGCGCGACGAGCTCAGGGTCGGCCGCGTCCGCGCCGCGGCGCCGGCGCGGCCACCGGCCGCGGCGCTCCCAGGTCAGGTGGTAGACGCAGGCCTCGCCGCCGGAGGACTCGCACTCCTCGTGGACGACGGCGGCCGGGGCCAGGCCGAAGATGGTCGGCACCATGCTGATCAGCCCGCGCGCGTAGTCGCAGTCCAGCCGCGAGTGGGCGTAGCCCTCGTGCAGCCGGTAGCGCAGCGTCGCGGACGTGGCGTCGGAGCGCACCACCTCCATCGTCGAGGTGGTGGTGAAGTTGGCGACCGCGCGCGGCAGTCGGGCGAACACCTGCCGCGGTGAGCCCATGGCCCGCACGAGGACGACGACGCTCGGGTTCATGCCGGTCCGCAGGGACTCCGCCCCGATGCGGAACATCACGCCGGGGTCGCCCAGCACCTCGGTGGCCGCGGTGAACAGGCGGATGCGGGTGTCGTAGCTGGTCCAGGTGGAGGGCCGGGACAGCTCGTCGGCCGTGAACGGCACGCCCGCGCGGCGCAGGACCTCCTCGGCCGCGTCGTCGCCGGCGTGCTGGCGGACGAAGGCGAGGACCAGCCCGGTGGTCGCACCCGACGTCTCACGGGCCTCCACCGGGGGAACGGGCCCGTCCGCGGGTCCTGCTGCGCTCACGCCGGGACGATCGGCACGCGGGGCCGTCGGGTTGAGCGGGACGGCGCGGTCCCGGACGCCGCTCCCCCGTCCGGGGGTGCCCCGGACAGCAGTCGGCCCCGGGCTGCGGAGGCAGACCGGGGCCGTGCGGGTACGCCGCGGGGAGCGGCCGGGCGCTCAGAAGCCGCGCGTGTGGAACGAGTTGCTGTTGGCCATGGTGAGCAGCTCGTCGCGCATCGCCGGGCTGCTGCTGCGGGCGAGGGCCCGGTCGATGGCCCGCCGCGTGCGAGCCGCCTGCCGACGCTGCCGCCAGGTGGTCCCGATGGACATGTCCGTGTCTCCTCTTCGGTGCTCTCGTCGTCGTGCACCTGTAGTAAAGCAGGTGACGCCCTGAGTATTCCGAAGGATCGCAGGGTGTGTCAGGAGATGTCCGACGATCGTTCACCCGGGAGGGTGGGATCGGTCACCAGGTGACGGGGTCGCGGACACCCGCGCGCGGTGTCGTCAGGCGCGGGCGAGCACCGCCCGGGCGGCGGCGCGGCCGGCCCGCGGGTCGTCGGCGGCCAGCGCCGCGGCCGCGGCCTCCCGGCAGGCGGCGAGGTCCACCGTGGCCAGCCGCGCCCCGACCCCGGCGACGGCGGAGCCGGCGCAGGACAGCGAGGTGACGCCGAGGCCGACGAGGACGCAGGCGAGCAGCGGGTCGGCCGCCGCCTCGCCGCAGACGCCGACCGGCTTGCCCGCCCGCCGGCCCGCGGCCGCGGTCAGCTCGACCAGTGCCAGCAGCGCCGGCTGCCACGGGTCGGTGAGGTCAGCCAGGTCCGCGGAGAGCCGGTCGGCGGCCAGCGCGTACTGCGACAGGTCGTTGGTGCCGATGGACAGGAAGTCGACGTGCCGGAGCACGCGGTCGGCCAGCAGCGCCGCCGAGGGCACCTCGACCATGACGCCGGGCACCAGCCCGCGCTCGCGCACCCGGGCGGCGAAGTCCGCGGCCTCGCCCTCGGTGGCGACCATCGGCGCCATCACCCAGGGCGTGGCGCCGGTGCGGCGGGCGGCCTCGGCGACGGCGTCGAGCTGGCGGTCGAGCAGGCCGGGGTCACGGCGGGCCACCCGCAGGCCGCGGACGCCGAGCGCGGGGTTGGCCTCCTCCGGCGGGGTCGCGAACTCCAGCGGCTTGTCCGAGCCGGCGTCGAGGGTGCGCAGGACGACCCGGCGGCCGGCCGCGGCCTCGAGGACGTCGGCGTAGCCGCTCGCCTGCTCCTCGACGGTCGGCTCGGCGGCCCGGCCGAGGAAGGCGAGCTCGGTGCGGAACAGGCCGACGCCCTCGGCGTGTGCGGCCAGCGCCGCCCGGGTGCCGTCCCCGTCCTGCACGTTGGCCAGCACGGGGACCGGGACGCCGTCGCGCGTGGCGGCCGGCCCCTGGTAGCCGGCCAGGGCCTCGGCCGCGCGGCGGGCGGCCTCGAGCTGGCCGGCGGCGACCGCCGGGTCGGGGTCGACGGTGACGGTGCCCTCCTCGGCGTCGAGCAGCACGGTCGCGCCGGCGGGGACGGCGTCCAGCCCCTCCACCGCGACGACGAGGGGCAGGCCCAGCTGCCGGGCGATGATCGCGGTGTGGCTGGTGGTCCCGCCCAGGCGGGTGGCCAGCCCGACGATGCGGGCGGGGTCGAGGCCGGCGGTGTCGGCGGGCGCGAGGTCGTCGGCGAGCAGGACCGACGGCCGCTCGGGCGCGGGGACGCCGGGCTCGCCCTGGCCGGTCAGCTCGGCGACGACGCGGTCGCGGACGTCGCGCACGTCGGTCACCCGCTCGGCCATGACGCCGCCCAGCGAGGTGAAGACGTCGACGAACTGCTGCGCGGCCTGCACCGCCGCCACCGCGGCGGGGACGCCGGCGCCGATCCGCTGCTCCACCGCGCCCAGCAGCCCGCGGTCGCGGGCCATGCCGGCGGTCGCCGACAGGACCTCCGCGGTCATCCCCGTGGCCGCCGCGGCGCGGTCGGCCAGGCGGCCCGCGACGGCCTCGGCCGCCGCGGTGAAGCGCGCCCGCTCCTCCTCGCGGGCGGACTCCGGCAGCTCGTCGAACGCCTCGGCGGGCAGCCGGACGGCACCGGAGGGCCGGACGACGGGACCGAGGACCACGCCGGGGACGACCGGGGTCCCGGTGAGCACGGTGCTGGCGGCGGCGGTGGTGGACATGCGGACCTCGCGTCGGTCGGAGGGATGTCGGTCGGGGACCTCGTCGTCCGTCGGTGACCACAATCACGAAAGCGTGTTGACTTGTCAACGTAACCAACGTACAACCACAGAGACACAAGCCCGTTCCCACATGTTCGGGCACCGCTGCCGGCCTCCCGAGGACGCCGGGGACGACGACCGAGGGGGTCGACGGGTGTACGCCGAGGAACGGCAGCAGGCGATCGCCACGCTGGTCGTCGAGCAGGGGCGGATCGCGGTCACCGCGGTGGCCGAGCAGTTCGGGGTCACCACCGAGACGGTGCGCCGGGACCTCGCCGTCCTCGAGCGGGCCGGTGTCCTGCGGCGCGTGCACGGCGGTGCGGTCCCCGCCGGGTCGCTGACGCTCATGGAGACGGCGCTGGCCGAGCGCAACGCCACCCGCGCCGAGGCCAAGCGGAAGATCGCCTCGGTGGCGCTGGACCTGCTGCCCGGCCGCGGCGGCAGCCTGCTGCTCGACGGCGGCAGCACCACCGCCGCGCTGGCCGAGGTGCTGCCGGTCGACCGGTCGCTGTTCGTGGCCACCAACGCGGTGCCGATCGCCGCCCGGCTGGCGAACGCGCCGGGCGTGACGCTGCACCTGCTCGGCGGCCGCGTCCGCGGGCTCACCCAGTGCGCGGTCGGCGAGACGCCGGTGCGGGCGCTGGCCGAGCTGCGGGTCGACGTCGCCTTCCTCGGCACCAACGGCATCACCCCCGGCCACGGCCTGACCACCCCGGACGAGGCCGAGGCCTCGGTGAAGCGGGCGATGGTGCGGGCCGGGCAGCGGGTGGTCGTGCTGGCCGACAGCAGCAAGCTCGGCCGCGAGCACCTGGTCCGCTTCGCCTCCCTCGACGACGTCGACGTCGTCGTCACCGACGACGGCGCCGACCCCGCGGTCCTCGACGAGCTGGACGCCGCGGGCGTCGAGGTCGTGGTCGCGTGAGCGGGGGGCGGGTCGTCACGCTGACGGCGAACCCCAGCCTGGACCGGACGCTGGCCCTCCCCGGCGCGCTGGCCCGCGGCGAGGTCGCCCGCCTGGGCGCGAGCTCCACCGAGCCCGGCGGCAAGGGCGTCAACGTCGCCCGCGCGCTGGCGGCCGCCGGCGCCGACGTCCTCGCCGTCGTGCCCGCCGACCCCACCGACCCGCTGGTGACCGCGCTGCACGCGCTGCGCCTGCCGCTGGTCACCGTCCCCACCGGCGCCCCGGTGCGCACCAACTACTCGCTCACCGAGCCCGACGGCACCACCACCAAGCTCAACGAGCCCGGCACCCCGCTGGACGCCGGCCTGCGCGCCGCGCTCGCCGCCGCCGTGGCCGCGGCCGCCGCGGGCGCCGACTGGGTGGTGCTGTCCGGCTCGCTGCCGCCCGGCACGCCCGAGGACTGGTACGCCGAGCTGGTCCGCGCCGTCCGCGGCACCGGCGCCCGGGTCGCCGTCGACACCTCCGAGGCGCCGCTGCGGGCGCTGCTCGCCGCGGGCGCCGCGTCCGCGCCGGACCTGCTCAAGCCCAACGCCGAGGAGCTGGCGCAGGTCACCGGCACGACCGAGGCCGCGCTGCTCGCCGACCCCGCCGTCCTCCTCGCGGCGGTGCAGGCCCTGCACGCCGGCGGCGTCGGCGAGGTGCTGCTGACCCTGGGCGGTGCCGGCGCGGTGCTGTCCACGGCCGACGGCGTGTGGTCGGCGCGCGCGCCGCGGATCGCCGTCCGCAGCACCGTCGGCGCCGGCGACTCGAGCCTGGCCGGCCACCTGCTGGCCGACCTGGCCGGCGCCCCGCCCGCCGAGCGGCTGCGCCGCGCGGTCGCCACCGGCTCGGCCGCCGCCGCGCTGCCGGGCTCCGCCGTCCCCACGCCGGAGCAGGTCCACCCGGACGCCGTCGAGGTGTCCCCCGGCCTGCCCGGCACCCCTCCCCTCCCCGAGCCCGTCCCGGCCGCCGGCCGCGACGTCCCCTGACGCCCCGGAAGGTCCGTCATGTCCGCACTCATCACGCCCGAGCTGGTCGTCCTCGACGCCGACCTCGGCTCCGACAAGGCCGCGGTCGTCCGCCGGCTGGCCGGCCTGGTGGCCGACGCCGGCCGGGCCACCGGCGCCGAGGCGCTCGCCGGTGACGCGCTCGCCCGCGAGGCGCAGGCCGCCACGGGCCTGCCCGGCGGCATCGCCATCCCGCACTGCCGGTCGGCCGCGGTGACCCAGGCGTCGCTGGCCTTCGCCCGGCTGACACCGGGGGTCGACTTCGGCGCCGCGGACGGCGCGGCCGACCTGGTCTTCCTGATCGCCGCGCCCGCCGCCGGCGACGCCGACCACCTCACCCTGCTCTCGGCGCTGGCCCGCGCGCTGGTCCGGCCGGACTTCGTGGCCTCCCTGCGGGCCGCGGGCTCGGCGGAGGACGTCGTCCGGCTGGTCGAGGAGGTCGTCTCCCCGCAGCCGGCGGCCGGGGCGACCGCGTCCCCCTCGGTCCCGGCCCCCGCCACCGCGCCGGCCGCCGCGGCGCCGTCGGCCGCTCCCGCCGACGCTCCTGCCGCCGCCCCGGCCGCGCGGCGGAAGCTGGTCGCCGTCAGCGCCTGCCCGACCGGGATCGCGCACACCTACATGGCCGCCGACAAGCTCACCGCCGCGGCGCAGGCCGCCGGCGTCGACCTGGTGGTCGAGACCCAGGGCTCCTCGGGCTCCACCCCGCTGGACCCGGCGGTGGTCCGCGACGCCGAGGCGGTGATCTTCGCGGTCGACGTCGGGGTGAAGGACCGGGAGCGCTTCGCCGGCAAGCCCGTCATCCAGTCGGGGACCAAGCGGGCGATCAACGAGCCCGAGGTCATGATCCGCGAGGCGCTCGCCGCCGCCGAGGACCCGAACGCCCACCGGGTGCCGGGTGGCGGCGCCGCGGCTGCCGCACCGTCCGGAGGCGGGGGCGGGGGCAAGCTGAGCGCCGGTGCGGAGGTCCGCCGCTGGCTGCTCACCGGTGTGAGCTACATGATCCCGTTCGTCGCGGCCGGCGGTCTGCTCATCGCCCTGGGCTTCCTGCTCGCGGGATACCCGGTGGCGCTGACCAACCCGGACTCCGGCAACTCCTGGGCCAAGGACTGGGTGCTCAACAACTCCCTGTTCGACCTGCCCACGAGCACGGTCACGGACCTGAACGGCGGCCTCAGCGGCTACCTCGGCGCGATGCTGTTCTTCATCGGCTCGCTCGCCTTCTCGCTGTTCATCCCCGCTCTCGCCGGCTACATCGCCTACGCCATCGCCGACCGGCCGGGCCTGGCCCCGGGCTTCATCACCGGCCTGGTCGCCGTCCAGGTCAACGCGGGCTTCCTCGGCGCGCTCATCGGCGGCGTGATCGCCGGCTTCGCCGCCCGGTGGCTGAGCCGCCTGAAGGTCGGGCGGATCGTCCGCGGCCTGATGCCGGTCGTCGTCATCCCGCTGCTGGCCACCCTGTTCGCCAGCGGTCTCATGGTCCTGGTCCTCGGGCGCCCGCTCGCCGCCGCGATCACCGGCCTGACCGACTGGCTCAACGGCCTGTCCGGCACGTCGGCGGTCCTGCTCGGGATCCTGCTGGGGCTGATGATGGCCTTCGACATGGGCGGACCGGTCAACAAGGCCGCGTACGCCTTCGCCACCGCCGGCCTGTCGAGCTACATCTCCGACCCGGGCGAGAACACCGGCCCGCTGGTGATCATGGCGACGGTCATGGGCGCCGGCATGGTGCCGCCCATCGCGCTCTCCCTGGCCAGCGTCGTCCGCCCGAAGCTGTTCACCCCTGCCGAGCAGGAGCAGGGCAAGGCCGCGTGGCTGCTGGGCCTGGCGTTCATCACCGAGGGCGCCATCCCCTTCGCGGCGGCCGACCCGCTGCGGGTCATCCCGTCGATCATGATCGGCTCGGCGACCACCGGCGCGATCGTGGCGGCGGCCGGAGTGCAGGCCCAGGCTCCGCACGGTGGGATCGTGGTGTTCTTCGCGATCAACGGCGTGCTCATGTGGCTGCTCGCCATCGCGATCGGCGCCGTCGTCGGCGCCATCGCCGTGATCATCGCCAAGAGCATCGGCCACCCCAAGGCCGAGGCCGTCCCCGAGGACGCCGTCGACCTGGCGCACGCCCACACCGCGGCGCCCGCCGCGACCGTCGACGCGCCCACGCGCGCCTGACACGGCAGGCTCGACCCCACCACCCACCCCGAGCAGCGAGGACATCCATCCCATGCCCAGTCAGACCGTCACCGTCGGCTCCCGGGTCGGCCTGCACGCCCGCCCCGCCGCGCTCATCGCGGAGGCCGTGGGCAAGGCCGGCGTCCCGGTCACCCTGGCCACCCCCGGAGGCAACCCCGTCGACGCCGGGTCGCCGTTGATGATCATGACGCTCGGTGCCCAGAAGGGCGCCGAGGTCACCGTGACCAGCGACGACGCCTCGGTGGTCGAGCACATCGCCGGCCTGGTGGCCCAGGACCTCGACGCCGAGTAGCCGACCGGCACGCACACGACGGCGCCCGTCCCCTCCGGCCGGAGGGGACGGGCGCCGTCGTGTGCGCTACTGCTGGTCCGGGCGCGGGACGTCGCCGCGCCAGGCACCGGTCTCGGTGCCGCGGCTCTCGATGAACTCCTTGAACCGCTGGGCGTCGGCCTTGACCTGGCGGTCGTCGAAGCCGAGCGCGGCGCCGGCCTTCTCGATGACGCCCTGCGGCTCCCAGTCGATCTGGATCATGACCCGGGTCTTGTTGTCGTCGAGGCGGTGGAAGGTCACGACGCCGGCGTGCTTGGCCTCGCCGCCGGTGCTGGCCCAGGCCACCCGCTCCTCGGGGTGCTGCTCGGTGATCTCGGCGTCGAACTCGCGCTTGACGCCGTCGATGTTGGTGACCCAGTGGGTGAGCGTGTCGTTCACCTGGGTGATGCGCTCGACCCCGCCCATGAACTGCGGGAAGGACTCGAACTGCGTCCACTGGTCGTAGGCGACACGGATGGGGACGTCGACGTCGACGGATTCCTGCACGCTGGCCACGGGAACGTTCCTCCTTGCTCGGGACTCGTTGCGGTCACCGCAGGCCTACCCATGCCCGCCGGAGTGGACACACCGAGGTCAGCGCAGTGCCGCGGCCACGCTCCCCCGCACCGGGGCGCCCTCGAGCAGCAGCATCTGCGCCAGGTGGTAGGCGTCCGGCTGCCCGGCCCAGGTGCCCGTGGCCACCTCGCCCGACGGTGTGAGCTCGTGGTGCCAGTTGCCGGTGGCGGGGTCGGCGAAGCGCTCCTCGCCGTGCGCCCGCCAGGCCGCGGCCAGGTCGGCGTAGCGGTCCTCGCCGGTGACCGCGCCGAGCACGGTGGCCGCCGCCACCGCCTCGCACAGCACCCAGTGCATCCGCGCGGTCACCACCGGCCGGTCGTCCCAGTCCAGCGTGTACGGGAAGCCCGGCTGCCCGTCCGCGGCCCAGCCCCGGCCGGCCGCCGCCTCGAACAGCCCGACCGCGTCGTCGAGCAGCCAGGCCGGCGCGCCGTCGCCCAGCGCCGCGCGCAGGTGCAGGCACAGCCGCGACCACTCGAACTGGTGCCCGACGGTGACCCCGTAGGGCCGGAACGGGTCGGCCGGGCGGTCCCGGTTGTGCTCGGGCAGCGGCGTCCAGGCGGCGTCGTAGTGCTCGGGCAGCCGCCAGTCCCGCTCGCGGGCCCAGCCGTGCACGATCCGCTCCGTGCTGCGCAGCGCGTGCTGCCGCAGCCGGGGGGCCTCCGCACCGCCGAGGGCGTCGGCCGCGGCGAGGGTCGCCTCGACGCCGTGCATGTTGGCGTTGGCGCCGCGGTAGTCCGACAGCCGGGACCAGTCCGCGGTCCACTCCTCGACGGCGAGGCCCGCGTCGTCGTCCCAGAAGTGCCGGTCCCACACCGCCAGCGCCTCGTCGAGCAGCGCCGGGCCCCCGTCGACGCCCGCGGCGGTGGAGGTCGCGCCCGCGAGCACGGCGAAGGCGTGCACGTACGCGCTCTTCGTGCCGTCGTCCTCCGCCGCCCGCCAGCCGCCGTCCGTGCCGTCGTGCAGGGGCCCCTCGCGCAGCGCCGTGAGGCCGTGACGGGCCAGTTCCTCCGCGCCCGGCCGGTCCAGCAGGTGCGCCAGCGCGAAGACGTGGGTCATCCGCGCGACGATCCAGGTCTGCTGCGGGCGGCCGGGCACGAGGGCGCCGTCGGCGCCGAGGTAGCCGAACCCGCCCTCGGGCACCCGGGCGCGGGCGGCGGCGGCGAGCAGCCGGTCGAGGTCGGTCACCGGCGCACGGTAGCGCCGTTCAGCCGCCGGGGCGGACGAGTCCGGTCTCGTAGGCGCGCACGACCGCCTGCACCCGGTCGCGCACGCCGAGCTTGGCCAGCAGGCGGGTGACGTGCGCCTTGACCGTGGCCTCGGTGACGACGAGCGTGCCGGCGATCTCGGCGTTGGACAGCCCCCGCGCGACGAGCAGCCACACCTCCCGCTCCCGCGGGCTGAGGTCGGCGGCGGGGTCCGGCCCGGTCGCCGGCGCCGGCGCGCGCAGGTGCCGCTCGACGAGCCGGCGGGTGACGGCGGGGGCGAGCAGCGCGTCGCCGTCGGCGACGGTGCGCACGGCGTCGACCAGCCGGCCGGGCGGCGCGTCCTTGAGCAGGAACCCGGCGGCGCCCGCCTCCAGCGCCCGGAAGACGTACTCGTCGAGGTCGAAGGTGGTGAGCACGAGCACCTGCGGGCCGGCCGGGTCGCGGCGCAGCCGGCGGGTGGCCTCGATGCCGTCCAGGCGCGGCATGCGCACGTCCATCACCACGACGTCGGGCCGCACCCGCAGCGCCACCTCGACCGCCTCCACGCCGTCGGCGGCCTCCCCGGCCACCTCGACGTCGCCCGCCTCGAGCAGGCCGGTGATGCCCGACCGGACCAGCGCGTGGTCGTCGGCCACGACGACCCGCAGCCGCCGCGGCGCCGTCACGACGGCCCCACCGGGAGGACCGCGCGGACCAGCCAGCCGCCGTCCGGCTCCGGACCCACGGCCAGCGACCCGCCGTACACGCGGACCCGCTCGCGCATGCCCGGGATGCCGTAGCCGCCGGAGCTCAGGCCGGACGGCGCCGGCGGCGCGTCCCCGGTCGCCGCGCGGCGACCGTGGTCGCGGACCGCCACCGTGAGCTCGTCCCCGGTGCGGCCGACGGTGACGGCGGTCCGGGCGCCCGGCGCGTGCCGCAGGACGTTGGTGAGGGACTCCTGCACGATCCGGTAGACGGCCAGGGAGGGCCCGTCGGGCACGGTCCCCGCGACGTCCACGGTGAGCGACACGTCCAGGCCGGCGCCGCGCGCCTCGTCGACCAGGTCCGGCAGCCGCTCGATGCCCGGCTGCGGCAGGTAGACGGCCTCGCCCTCGCGCAGGACGTCGAGCAGGTGGCGCATCTCCGCCATGGCCTCGGTGGCGGTGCGGCGCGCCGTGCCGATGTGGTCGCGGGCGCGGTCCGGGTCGCGGCCGACGAACAGTTCCGCGGCGCCGGTCTGCAGCACGACGACCGACACGGCGTGCGCGACGACGTCGTGCAGCTCCCGGGCGATGCGGGCCCGCTCCTGCGCCACGGCCCGGTCGGCCGCGGCGGCCGAGCCGGCCTCGGCGCGCAGGGCGGCCAGCGCCCGGTGGTGGACGACGCGCCCGCCGGTCCAGGCGCCGGCGACGAAGAAGAACAGCAGGACCAGCGCGCGGGGACGGGACGCCTCGACGCCGAAGTAGCCGAGCTGCCCCGCCGCCGCCATGGCGGCCACCGGCAGCGCGCCCAGGCCCACGGCCGCGGGCAGGGAGCGGACGTGCACGGCGACGGTGAAGGCGGCCAGCAGCAGGCTCGGGAAGGGCGTGAAGGTCGCCGCCGTCTCCGCGGTCGCCGCGTGCAGGACGAGCGCGGCCGCGACCACGGCGGTCACCGAGCCGGGGAACCGGCGGCGCACCGCCAGCGGGAGGGTCGACACCAGGACGAACAGCGCGCCCGGGACCGGCGCCAGGCCGGGTGAGAGGACCACCTCGACCAGCCCCCACACGGCCAGGCCGGCGGCGACCGCCAGGTCCAGCCCGCTGGTCCAGCGGGGCACCGCCGCCGCCGCGACCGCGGGGTGCCGGGCGGCCTCGGCGGTCGTCACGGCACGGGAACCTACGGGTCCCGGAGCCGGCCGCGCGTCCCCCGGAAGGCGACACGGGGGTTCGACCGAGGTCGACACCGCGGTCGCGACCCGCCGCCGCCGGATGTGGACCGCAGGCCGACGCCGGCGTGCCCCGGCCGTTCCTAGCGTCCTCGGCGACCGCCTGACCAGGCGTCCCCACCGAGCCGAGGAGCCCTCGTGACCACCACGCTGCCCACCCCCGCCCCCGCCGCGACCCGGCCCCGGGCCGGCACCCGGGCCGGCGCCGCCGCCCTCGTCGCCGCCGGCATCTCGGTCGCCGTCGGCGTCACCCAGCTGCTCCACCCGCAGGACACCGACCCGGCGATCGAGCCGCGCACCGCCGCCATCCTCGTCGGCACGGCCGTGATGCTCTGGGCGCTGCCGGTCCTCCACCTGCACCTCGCCGCGCTGGCCGGCACCCGCTGGCCGGCCATCGCGGCCTCCACCGGGACGGTGCTGCTCAGCGGCGGCATGCTGTCCAGCGTCGTCAACGGCGAGGACCTGGCCTTCTTCCCCGCCGTGGCGCTGGTGGCCAACGCGCTGTGGTTCCTCGGCTCGGTCGCCCTGGCCGTCGGCCTGTGGCGCTCGGGGCGGGTGTCCCGCCCGCTGGTCGCGCTGCTGCCGCTGGTGACGCCGGTCTTCCTGTTCCTGTCCCAGACGGGCGGGGGTGTGCCGGTGGGCGCCTACCTCGCCGTCGTCGGCTGGCTGCTGCTGCGCGGGCAGCTCGACCGCCGCGCCTGAGCCGGGGTCGAGGGCCTGCCGACCGGTGTCGGCAGGCCCTCGGCCCGTGCCCGGGGTCAGAACGCGAGCGCCAGCCCGGGGTCGGCCAGGAGCGCGCCGACGTCGGCGAGGAACCGGCTGCCGAGCTCGCCGTCGATGATCCGGTGGTCGAACGACAGCGCCAGCTGCGTCACCTGCCGGACGGCGACCCTGCCCTTGTGCACCCAGGGCATCTCGCGGACCGCGCCGAAGGCCAGGATCGCCGACTCGCCGGGGTTGAGGATCGGCGTCCCGGTGTCGACGCCGAACACCCCGACGTTGGTGATCGTGATCGTCCCGCCGGTCATGTCCGCCGGCGCGGTCCGCCCCGCCCGCGCCGTCTCGGTGAGCTCGGTGAGCGCCCCGGCGAGCTCGGCCAGCGACAGCCGCCCGGCGTCCTTGACGTTGGGCACGACCAGCCCGCGCGGGGTGGCCGCGGCGATGCCGAGGTTGACCTGCCCGTGGACGACGATCTCCTGCGCCGCCTCGTCCCACGAGCTGTTCACCATCGGGTGGCGCTGCGCCGCGAGCAGCAGCGCCTTCGCCACGAACAGCAGCGGGCTGACCTTGACCCCGGCGAACTCCGGGCGGGCGGCGACCCGCGCGCGCAGCTTCATCGTCCGGGTGACGTCGACGGTCAGGAACTCCGTGACGTGCGGCGCGGTGAACGCGCTGGCCACCATCGCCGCCGCCGTCGCCTTGCGCACGCCCTTGACCGGGATCCGCTGGTCGCCGGCGGCGGGGGCCACGGGCGCGGGCGCCGTGGCGAGGGCCGACGGCGCGCTCGCGGCGGCGGTGACGTCCTCCCGGGTGATGACGCCGCCGGCCCCGCTGCCGGTGAGCGCGGCGAGGTCGACGCCGAGGTCGCGGGCGAGCTTGCGCACCGGCGGCTTGGCCAGCGGGCGCACCGATCCCCGGCCGGGCGCGGCCGGCCGGGACGGGGCGGCCGCCTCGGCGCGGGCGTGCGCCTCGGCCTGCCGGCCCACCTCGAGGCCGCCGTGCCGCACGGGCTTGACCGTGGCGTCGGGGGCGGTGGCCAGCAGCGGCGGCCGCTCGAGGTCATCGGCCGCCCGGGAGTGGTCGGCGCCGGCGGGCGCGGGCGCGGCGGCGTGCACGGCGGGCGCCGACCGGCGCGGGCGCCGGCGGGCCTCGGTGTTGCGCGGCCCGTAGCCGACGAGCACCGCCGTCCGCCCGCCCGGGGCGGCCCCGCCGATCAGCCCGGCCCCGGCCTCCCCGCCGTCCGCGGGAGCCGCGGGGGCGGGGGCGTCCTCGCCGCCGACGTCGATCGTGATGATCGGCGTGCCGACGTCGACGGTCGTGCCCGCCTCGTGCAGCAGCTCGGTCACCGTGCCGGCGTACGGCGAGGGCAGCTCGACGGCGGCCTTGGCGGTCTCCACCTCGCACAGCGGCTGGTTGACCGTGACGGTGTCGCCCACGGCCACCAGCCACTGCAGGATCTCGCCGTCGGTCAGCCCCTCCCCGACGTCGGGGAGCCTGAACTGGCGCAGCTGCCCCATCAGGACGCCACCACCCGGTCGACGGCGTCGAGCACGCGGTCGAGGTCGGGGAGGTACTCCTCCTCCAGCTTCGACGGCGGGTAGGGGGTGTCGTAGCCGCCGACCCGCAGCACCGGCGCCTCCAGCGAGTAGAAGCACTCCTCGGTGATCCGCGCGGCGATCTCCGCGCCGAGGCCGAGGGTCACCGGCGCCTCGTGGACGACGACGCAGCGGCCGGTGCGGCGCACCGACTCGAACACCGGGTCCAGGTCCAGCGGCGAGAGGGTGCGCAGGTCGACGACCTCCAGCGAGCGGCCCTCCTCGGCGGCGGCGTCGGCGGCCTGCAGCGCCGTCTTCACCATCGGGCCGTAGGCCAGCACCGTGACGTCGTCGCCGCCGCGGACCACCCGGGAGGCGAACAGCGGGTCGGGCGTGGCGTCGGTGTCGACCTCGGCCTTCTCCCAGTACCGCCGCTTGGGCTCGAGGAAGACGACCGGGTCGGGGTGGGCGATCGCCTGCTGGATGCCCCAGTAGGCGTCGACCGGGTTGCTGACCGCGACCACCTTGAGCCCGGGGGTGTGCGCGAAGTACGCCTCGGGGCTCTCGCTGTGGTGCTCGACGGCGCCGATGCCGCCGCCGAACGGGATGCGGATGACGATCGGCACGGCCAGCTTCCCGCGGGAGCGGGCGTGGATCTTCGCGACCTGGGTGACGATCTGGTTGTAGGCGGGGAAGACGAACCCGTCGAACTGGATCTCGCAGACCGGCCGGTAGCCGCGCATGGCCAGGCCGACGGCGGTGCCGAGGATGCCGGCCTCGGCCAGCGGGGTGTCGACGACGCGGTCCTCGCCGAAGTCCTTCTGCAGGCCGTCGGTGATGCGGAAGACGCCGCCGAGGCGGCCGATGTCCTCCCCCATGAGCACGACCTTGGCGTCGTCCTCCATGGCGCGGCGCAGGCCGAGGTTGAGGGCCTTGCCGATGGTGAGCGTCTCGGTGCCCATCAGGAACCCGCCCCCTCGAAGCTCGCCTGGTAGGCCTCGAAGGCCGCCTGCTGCGCCGCCAGGTGCGGCGTCTGCTCCGCGTACACCCGGTCGAACATCGCCGTGCCCGGCGGGTCGGGCATCTCCAGCGTGCCCTTCCGGATCCGCCCGGCCAGCTCGTCGGCCTCGGCCTCGACGGCGTCGAAGAACGCCTGGTCGGCGGTGCCGCTGCGGGACAGGTGCGCCTTCACCCGCGCGATCGGGTCGCGCAGCTTCCACTCCTCCAGCTCGCTGGCCAGCCGGTAGCGGGTGGGGTCGTCGGAGGTGGTGTGGGCGCCCATCCGGTAGGTGAACGCCTCGACGAACGTCGGGCCCTGGCCCTCGCGGGCGGCCTGCAGGGCGGCCCGGGTGACGGCGAGGACGGCGAGGACGTCGTTGCCGTCGACGCGGACGCCGGGGAAGCCGAAGCCGGCCGCGCGCTGGTACAGCGGGACGCGGGACTGCCGCTCCAGCGGCACGCTGATGGCGTACTGGTTGTTCTGGCAGAAGAAGACGACCGGGGCCGAGAAGCTGGCCGCCCAGATCATCGCCTCGTTGACCTCGCCCTGGCTGGTGGCGCCGTCGCCGAGGAAGGCGAGCGTGGCGGTCTCCGCGCCGTCGCGTTGCAGGCCCATCGCGTAGCCGGTGGCGTGCAGGGTCTGCGCACCGATGACGACGGTGTAGAGGTTGAAGCCGGTGGCCACCGGGTCCCAGCCGCCGTTGTCGACGCCGCGGAACAGGCTGATGACGTGCAGCGGGTCGACGCCGCGCACCCAGGCGACGCCGTGCTCACGGTAGGTGGGGAAGGCCATGTCGTCGGCGGCCATCGCGCGGCCGGCGCCGATCTGCGCGGCCTCCTGGCCCAGCAGCGAGGCCCAGATGCCGAGCTCGCCCTGGCGCTGCAGGGCGGTGGCCTCGACGTCCCAGCGGCGGACCAGCACGAGGTCGCGGTAGAGCCCGCGCAGCTCCTCGTCGCCGATCTCGAGGGGGTAGTCGGGGTGCTCGACCCGCTCGCCCTCGGGGGTCAGCAGCTGCACCAGGTCCGGTTGCTGGGGCAGGTGCGGCGCCGCTGCCCCGGGTACCGGGTCCACCGCCTCCGTGGTCACGCTCGGCACGCTCACGCGCTCCTCCTCGCCGTCGGCCGCGGCTGCCGGGGTCGCCGGCCGGTCGCGGTGCTGGACGTCCTGTGTGCGCCGGGGTGTGGCGGCACTCACACATCGTGGCACGACCGACCCCGTCCGGAGGAGATCACCCCTCTCCCGGATTGCGCAAGGTCGGGACGGCGGACTGCGCAGGATGACAACTGATAGGACGTCCGAACGTGTCAGACTGAGCAGATGCCGCCCGGTCCGGACCGTCTGGACGCCACCGACGCCCGCCTGGTGCAGGCGCTGACCGACGACCCCCGCGCCACGGTCATGGCCCTGTCCCAGCGGCTGGGGCTGGCGCGCAACACCGTGCAGGCGCGGCTGGCCCGGCTGGAGTCCGGCGGCTTCCTGGCGCCGTTCGACGCCCGGGTGCGGCCCGAGGCGCTCGGCTACCGGCTCGGCGCCTACGTGACCGTGCAGGTCGTGCAGCGCAGCCTCGAGGAGGTCGCGGCCGCGCTCGCGGCGCTGCCGGAGGTGCTCGAGGTGACGGCGCTGTCCGGGGCCGCCGACCTGCTCGTGCGCGTGGTCGCGGTCGACGCCGACGACCTGTGGCGGCTCACCGAGCAGGTGCTCGCGGTCCCCGGTGTGGAGCGCACCGACACCGCGCTCGCGCTGCGCCGCTACGTCGACCACCGGGTCGCCCCGCTGCTGGAGCGGGCTGCGGGGGCGGACCCGGCGCCGGGCGGGTAGGACGGGTCGGACCGCCGTCGCCGCCCCGAGGAGCCCCGTGGCCACCCCGCTGCCCGACCTGCTCGACGAGCTGCTGCGCACCTACGGCCCCTGCGGGGAGGAGCAGGCGGTGCGCGACCTCGTCCGCCGGGAGCTCGAGCCGCTGGCCGACGAGGTGTCGGTGGACGCCGCGGGCAACCTGGTCGCGCTCCTGCACGGGCGGGACCGGTCGGCCCCGGCCGTCCGCGTCATGGCGCACCTGGACGAGCTGTCGATGATGGTCAAGCGGGTCGAGCCCGACGGCACGCTGCGGGTGAGCTCGCTGGGCGTCATGTACCCGGGCAACTTCGGCCTGGGCCCGGTCGCCGTCCTCGGCCGGCGGGAGACGCTCACCGGCGTGCTCACCCTCGGCTCGGAGCACACGACCACCGACAGCCCGCGGATCTGGGAGACCAAGCCGGACCAGGGCGACAAGGCCATGGACTGGTCGCACGTGTACGTCTTCACCGGGCGCCCGGCCGACGAGCTGGCCGCGGCCGGCGTGCACCCCGGCACCCGGGTGTGCGTGCACGCCGACCGGCGCGGGCTCACCCGCTTCGGCGACTTCGTCGGCGGCTACTTCCTCGACGACCGCGCCGCGCTGACCGCCCTCGTCGGCGCCGCCCGGCTGCTGCGCGGGCGCCCGCACGGCGACGTGCACCTGGTCGCGACCACCAGCGAGGAGATGGGCGGCATCGGCGCCTCCTACGCCGCCCGCACCCTGCCCGGCGACCTCACCGTCGCCCTCGACGTCGGCCCGGCGGAGGCCGAGTACCAGGTCACCGTCGACGGCGGCCCCGTGGTCGCCTACGCCGACGACGCGGTCGTCTACGACCGGGCCGTCGCCGACGCGCTGGTCGACACCGGCCGCGAGCTCGGCGTGGACCCGCAGACGGCGGTGTGGCAGTCCTTCGACTCCGACGCCTCGCAGGCGAAGGCCTCGGGCCAGACGGCGCGGGCGGCGCTGCTCAGCCTGCCCACGCTGAGCACGCACGGGTACGAGGTGCTGCACACCGGCACCGTCGACCGGACCGCCCGGCTGCTCGCCGCCTTCCTCGCCCGCCCGCTGCCGGTCAGCTGACCCGGCGGACGCGCACCGGGCCGCGGGCGGTGGCGACGTCGACCACCGCGCCGCGCTGGGTCACCTCGACCTCGCCCCGCCGTGCGAGCCGGCCCGCGGCGGCGCGGGCCTGCGGCATCAGGTCGCGCCAGCCCTCCGGGTCGACCGCGCGGGCCGCCTCCGACGGGCAGATCGTGGCGCCCGGTGCGCGGGCGTCGAGCAGCGCGTCGATGGCCCGCTCGAGGGCCGCGCCGGCGTCGTCCACTCCCCCAGGATGCGCCCGTTTGCCCTGGTGAGCGCGGCGGGTACCGCGGGCGGCATGGCGAGACGCACCCCGGTGGGGACGTTCGGCAAGGGCAGGCGGGGCATCAGCACGCTCGGCTGGGCGCTGCGCGGTGCGGCGGCCGGCGCGGCGGGCTCCACCGCGCTCAACGCCGTCACCTACCTCGACATGACCGTCCGCGGGCGCCCCAGCAGCTCCACGCCGGAGCGGACGGTGGAGACGCTGGCCGAGGAGGCGCACGTGCCGATCCCGGGTGACGACGACACGCGGCAGAACCGGGTGCAGGGCCTCGGCCCGCTGCAGGGCCTGGTCGCGGGCGTCGGCGTGGGCGTCGTCGTCGGGCTCGTGCGCGCCTCGGGCTTCCGGTCGCAGCCGCTGGTCGGGACGCTGCTCACCACGCTCGGCGTCCTGGTGGCGGCCAACGGCCCGATGACGGCGCTGGGCATCACCGACCCGCGCAGCT
Organism: Geodermatophilus sp. SYSU D00698; assembly: GCF_054050335.1. Classification (NCBI taxonomy): domain Bacteria; kingdom Bacillati; phylum Actinomycetota; class Actinomycetes; order Geodermatophilales; family Geodermatophilaceae; genus Geodermatophilus; species Geodermatophilus sp. SYSU D00698. The sequence goes on along the minus strand of NZ_JBJGZD010000009.1, from coordinate 60,422 downwards.
GGTCGGCCACCGACTGGGTGAGCGACCTCGTGCCGCACCTGGCCTACGGCGCCGTCGTCAAGACCACGATGGACGCCTTCGACCGGCCCTGAACGGCATGGGGAGCTCTCCGCGCGTACGGGCCGTCGACACGTGCGGATCGCTTCCTACGCCTCGCCGGCCGTCGCCGACCAGCCGCGGGGGTCGACGTCGCCGGGGACGGGGGCGGCGGGGTCGTAGGGCGTGCGGGTGAAGACGAACGTGCCCAGGTCCAGGTGGTCGCCGGCGATCCGCAGCGGCTCGCCGGCGTAGTAGCCGTCCAGGCCCACCCAGGTGCCGTCGGCGTCGCGGCGGAAGCGGCTGGCCCGCCCCGACCGGCCGGGCAGCGGGCCGAGGTGCAGCAGGCCGCCGTCCACCGCGCGCAGGGCGTGCGGCGCGGGGCCCCAGTACCAGATGCCGAGCTGCTCCAGCGGCACCGGCGGCTCGGCCGGGCGCCACGGCTCGGCCACCCGCGGCTCGGCCGCGCGGAGGTCGGCCAGCAGGCCGGGGACGAGCACGTCCAGGCCGCTGGTGGTGTTGGCCAGCGAGACGCCGCCGGTCCCCTCCTCGCGGTCGACGAAGACGCCGGCCAGGAAACCGGGCATCGAGCCGCCGTGACCGGTGAGCGTGCGGCCGTCGACCCGCAGCACCTGCAGGCCCAGCCCGTAGGCCGACCAGGCCGGTGAGGAGCCGTCGACACCGGCCGGCACGGCCATCTCCTCGAGCGTCGCCGGGGACAGCACGTCGCCGGTGTCGCCGAGCAGGAAGGCGGCGAAGCGGGCGAGGTCGGCCAGCGTCGCCCACAGCTGCCCGGCGGCGGCCATCACGCCGGCGTCGTGCTCGGGCTCGGGCAGGACGACGTCGGCCCACGGGTGGACGGCGTAGCCCTGCGCGGCGCGGCCGGAGGGGCGCGGCGTCGTCCGGGTCATGCCCAGCGGCCCGAGCACCTCGGCGGTGACGACGTCCTCCCACGAGCGCCCGCGCAGCCGGGCCACGAGCTCGCCGAGCAGGCCGAAGCCGAGGTTCGAGTAGTGGAAGCGCCGGGCCTCGCCCAGGACGACGTGCTCCCCGGACAGCCGCAGGTCGGCCAGCGGGCCGCCGGGCACCCGCTCCCACCAGCCGCCCGGGCTCTCCGCGGCGGCGCCGGCCAGGTGCGAGAGCAGCTGGCCGACCGACCGGTCGCCGAACGGCGTGCCGGGCACGTGCCGGTCCAGCGGGTCGTCCAGCGCCAGCCGCCCCTCGTCGCGCAGCCGCATGGCCGCGACGGCGGTGACGGTCTTGCTGATGGAGCCGAGCCGGTACTGGACGTCGGTGTGCGGCTCGGCGACGTCGCCGCGGCCGGCCGACCAGGCCAGCCCGCCGTCCCGGACCACCCCGGCGACCAGGCTGGGCGCCCGCCCCTCGCGCTGCACCCGGGCGGTGCGGGCCAGCAGGGTGCGGGCGGTCGAGGGCAGCACGGGCTCCGGCATGACCGGAACGGTAGGTCAGGCGCGGACGGGCGCCGCCAGCCGCCCGGTGCGCCCGGCCCAGCGCTCGAACACCACGGTGACCAGCGGCGGGATCGAGGCGGCCAGCGCGAGCAGCGTCGTCCACCGGGACCAGCCGAGCACCCGCGCGGCGACCAGCGCCACGACCACGTAGGCGATGAACACCGCGCCGTGGACCGGCCCGAACACCTGGACGCCGACCTCCGAGGTCCCCGGCACGTACTTGACGTACATGCCGGCCAGCAGGCCGAGCCAGGAGAGGGCCTCGGCGACGGCGACGACGCGGAAGGCCAGGGCGACGGTGCGGGGGTTCATCGGTGCGCGGTCCTCGGGTCGGGGGTGGTTCCGGAGGGTCAACGCGGCAGCGGGCGCCGGCGTCCCGGTCGCGGGGTGTGAGGTGCGTGGCAGGGTCGGGCCGTGCGGGGTCTGGCGCGGCGGGAGTTCTGCCTGGTCCTGCTGCGCCGGATGGCCGACCTGCGGCCGGACCTGGTGGCCGCGGCGCTGCCCCGGCTGGGCGCGACCCGAGCCGAGGCGCACGCGGCGCACACCCGATGGCAGGCGCTGCACCACGCCCGGCGGGCACCGCGCGGCCTGGCGCTGCGCACCGCCGTCCTCGGGCCGGCCGCGGAGGTGGAGGACCGCCGGTTCGGCGACCTGGCCCTCGAGGCCCGGCGCTGGCCGTTGCCGCTGTGGCCGCACCTGCGCTGGGAGGTGCTGTCGGCCCCCGGCGGCAGCGTGCTGCACGAGCACCTGGTGCGGGCGCCGGGCTCCCCGGTCCCGCCGGCGGCCGACGGGCGGCTGCGGGTGTGGGAGCACGTGGTGGCCGACGTGAGCGGCCTGCCCGGCGCGCAGGAGGTGGACCCGCGGGTCGTCACCCGCTGGGAGGTGCGGCTGCCGTCGGGCGCGACGGCGGCCTTCGTCTGGGGCCTGCTGCAGCAGGTGCGGGCGGGACGGAGTCCCGGCACCCGAGGAGGGGCTGCCGGGGCTCCGTCGGCTGACGCTGCGCGTCAGCCGACGCGGCGGGCGCCGGCGTAGCCGCCCATCGCGTCGATGCTGGCGACCTTGACGACGTCGCCCGACGTCGGCGCGTGCACCATCTGGCCGTTGCCGATGTAGATGCCCACGTGGCTCACCGGGCTGTAGAAGAAGACCAGGTCACCGGGCTGCAGGTTCGCGCGGGAGACCGCGGTGCCCATCGTCGACTGCATCCTGCTGGAGTGCGGGAGGCTGATCCCCGCGGCGCGGAAGGCGTACTGGGTGAGGCCGGAGCAGTCGAACGAGCTCGGGCCGGCGGCCGCCCACACGTAGGGCTTGCCGCGCTGGGCCATGGCGGTGGCGACGACGGTCCCGGCGACGCCGCTGGCCGGCGCGGCCGCCGCGGCCGGCTCCTCGGCGGAGGAGGACGCGGAGGACGACGCGGTGTCCTCGCGCTCCTCGTCGCGGCTGGCGCGGGAGTCCTCGGCGGCGTGCGCCGCGGCGGCGGCCTCGAGGGCGGCGCGCCGCTCCTCGGCGCTCAGCCGGGCGTAGTCGGCCTGGTAGGCGGCGATCTGCGCCTCGAGGTCGGCTTGCTGGGCGGCGACGGCGTCGTACTGGCGCTGCGCCTCGGCGGCGGCCTCGGCGGCGGCGGCCTGCGCGGCGGTGGCGGTCTCGGTGGCGGCCGCGGCCTGGCCGAGCAGCTCGCCCTGGTAACCGGCGACGCCCTGCAGCAGGGTGACGCGGTTGACGAACTCGTCGGCGTCCTCGCTGGTCATGAGCGCCTGCAGCGAGCCCATGCTGTCGCCGGTGTAGGCCGACCGGGCGATCCCGATCACCTGCTGCCGCGCGGTGTCCACGGCGGCCTGGGCGGCGGCCAGCTGCGCGGCGGCGGCGCCGGCGGCGGCCTGCTGGGCGGCGAGCGCCTCGCGGGCCTCGTTGAACTGCTCGGTGACGGCCTCGAGCTCGTGGCCCCGGGCGGCGACCAGCTGCGCGGCCTCGGCGGCCGACGTCGGCTCCTCCGCCCCGGCCGGCACCGGGACGGCCCCCAGCCCGAGACCGATGCCGAGGGCGCCGACGAGCGCGAGGGCGGCGCGGCGGCCGCGGCCGGTCGCGGGCGTGCCGGGGACGGACGTGCGCAGGGACGCCACGCGGCGGTCTCTCCTTCTCCCAGGCCGCCTACCGGGTTAGCTGACGGGTTCGGGCGTGGAGTCGCCCGGCGCGTGCGGACACGCGCTACACCCCAGGACTGCGATGGGTCCCCGGCCCGGTCTCCGCTGCGGGAGGACCGGCTCGACGGCGTCCACGGGGTGTCACCCGGACTGGTGACGGAGCGCCCCGTTGGACACACTCAGCGTAAGGTCCGTGACCGGCGTGTGACAATCACCCCGGTGTAATTACATCGGTCACGAACGGTCACCAGGCGACTCCGGGAGGTTCCCGACCCCCGCCGGTTTGCGCGGCCGTGGGGACGTGTACCGATTGCTGCATGTCCTCTTCCACGCGGATGCGCCTGGCCCGGCCGCTCGTCGTGCTCGCCCTGTTCGGCTCCCTGGTCGCCTGCGGCGACAACACCGACTTCTCCCGCGGCCCGACCAACTGCGACTCCGCCGGCGGCAACGCCAGCAACGAGAACGACGCCAGTTGCCAGGAGACCGGCCAGAACCCGGGCAACGACGCCCCCACCACCGACGACGCGAGCACCGACGACTGAGCGCCGTCCGGTCCCCGGCGGGCGCCGGGCCGCCGGGACTGGTGGCATGGGCGGGTGAGCCCGGCACGCAGGTGGACGGCGACCCGGTTGCGGGTCGAGACGCGCGCCCTGCTGGCCGGTGCCCGGCGCCTGCTGCGCGGCCGTGACCTCGCGCTGATCGGCGCGGGCCTGACCTTCTACGCCGGCATCGCGGTGGTGCCGCTGGTGCTGGTCTCCGTCCGGCTGACCGCGCTGGCCACCTCGGCCGGGGAGGTCCGCGCGCGCAGCGAGCGGCTGACCGAGCTGCTGCCGGAGTCACTGGGCGCGCCGGACGCGGTGGCCCGGCTGGTCGACGCCGGCGTCCGGCTGGACCTGCTGGGGTTCGCGCTGGCGCTGCTGCCGCTGTCGCTGTACGGCGAGGGGCTGCGGCGGGCGCTGATGCGGTTCAGCCAGCGGCGGGAGAACCTCACCGGCTGGCGCGGCCGGCTGCTCACCCTGCCCCTGGTCGTGGTGACGCCCCTGCTGCTGTACCCGCTGCTGCTGGCCGCCACGGCCATGGCCGACCTGGCCCGCGAGGACGGCGCCGGGCCCGTGATCGGGCGGTTCGCCGTCGGCTACTACTCGGTGCTGTTCGTGCTGACCGTGCCCATCCTCTGGGGCTACGGCGTGGTGGCCGGCGGCCGGCGCCGGTGGGGCGCGCTGGTCAGCGGCGCGCTGTTCACCGCCGCCTGCCTGTCCGGCTTCCTGCAGGGCTTCGTGCTGTTCCTGTCGCTCCCCCTGGACCTCGGCGCGCCCTTCGGCGGCCTGGTGGTCGTCGGGGCGGTGGTCGCCATCGGCCTGTGGCTGTTCCTGCTGCACCTGGTCCTGCTGGCCGGGTGGCTGCTCACCCAGTCCCTCGACGCGCGGCTGGGGCGGCGTCAGGCCGTCGGCCGCCAGGGGGAGCCGGGCGGCGGGGCCTCCGTGGCGGGCGCGGCGGGCGGGGGCGGCGGCGTGGCCGGTGCGGTCCGCGGCTCCGTGGCCGGTGGCGGCGGCTCCGGCGTCTGGGGCGGCTCCGGCGCCGGGGGCGGGGGCGGGGACGTCGGCGGGGTCGTGCCGGGCGGCGTCGTCCCGGGCGCGGGCGGCGGCCCGGTCGGGGGCGCGGGCGCCGGCTCCGTGGGGGGCGCGGGCTCGGGCGCCGGTTCCACGTAGTCGCTGCCGTTGCTCACCAGGATCGACACCAGCTGGCCGGGCACGGCGCGGCCGCCGCGCGGCGGGCTGGTGCCCAGGAGGGTGCCGGCCGGCTCGTCGCTGTCGACGCGCACCGTCCGCGCGGTGAACCCGGCGTCGGCGAGGGCCCGCTCGCAGGCCCGGACGCCGGAGCAGCCGGGCACCGGGCGGGTGTTGCCGTTCTGCACGGTCTCGTCCGCGGGCGGGAACTCGCCGCTGCCGCGCGCGGTGAGGATCGGCTCCATCGCGTCGTGCCAGATGGTGGCGCCCTTGCCGCCACCGAAGCCGCCGACGTCCTCGTTGCGCTTGGGGTTGAGGACCATGACGCTCGCGGTGATCTCGGGCGTGTAGCCCACGAACGCCACCGAGTAGTTGTCCTGCGAGGTACCGGTCTTGCCGGCGATCTGGTGGCCGCGGACGTAGGCGCGCGCCCCGGTCTGCCCCGGGTTCCCCGGCTCGACGTCCTTGCGCAGCATCTGGTTCATCGTGTTGGCCACGCCCGTTGGGATCGCCTCGGGCGTGCACCGGTCGCCGACCGCGAGCGGTTCGCCGTCGGCGCCGACCGCCGGTTCCCCGTTCCGGTCGAGGACGGCGGTCACCGGGACGACGTCGCACTGCGTGCCGCCGGCGGCGAACGTCGAGTAGGCGCTGGCCAGCGCCAGCGGGCTGGTCGCCTCGGCGCCGAAGGTGAACGACCCGCGGTTCTCGTCGATGATCTGCTGGGCCAGCCCCGGCGGGCTGAACTGGAACAGCCCCGCCGCCTCGGCCATGCGCACCGGCTCCTCGACGCTGCCCAGGGCGTCCTCGAGCGCGAGGAAGTAGGTGTTGGAGGACTGGTACAGCGCCGTCGTCAGGTCCAGCGTCGAGCGGTAGCCCGACCCGGCGTTGCGGACGCAGTACCGGCCGTCGGTGTCCCGGCCCTCGCACGGGCCGGGGTAGACCCGGGAGACGTAGGGGTCGGGTGCGGTGAGCGTGTAGTAGGACGAGTAGCCCCGGGCCAGGGCCGCGGCGGCGACGAAGACCTTGTACGTGGAGCCCGAGCCCTGGCTGGGCGCCACGTTGAGGTTGAACGACTCCTGGGTGCGGTCGGCGAGGTCGTAGCCGAAGGTCCGGTTGACGCTCATCGCCAGCAGGTGGCCGGTGCCGGGCTCGACGGCGGTGAACATCGCGGCCAGCGAGTCCTCCCGCGGGAGCGTCTCGAGCACCGCGGCGTCGCCGGAGCGCTGCAGCTCGGGGTCCAGGGTGGTCTGCACGGTGTAGCCGCCGTTGTCCAGCTGTTCCTGGCTGAGCCCGAGCTCCTGGATCAGGTACCGCTGCACGAAGTCGCAGACGAACGGGCCGACGCTCGCCTGGACGCAGCCGCGGGGCGGGGCGGGTGCGGGTGCCAGCCCGAGCGGCGCGGCCGCGGCCGCCGCCGCCTCGTCGGCGGGGACGAGGCCCTGCTCGGCCATCCGGGACAGCACCTCGTTGCGCCGCGCGGTGGCCGCCTCGGGGTCGGTGAACGGGTCGTCGTTCACCGGGCTCTGCACGAGGCCGGCCAGCAGGGCCGCCTGCGGCAGGGTGAGCGCGGCGGCGTCGACGCCGAAGAAGGCGCGGGCGGCCGGTTGCACGCCGTAGGCGTTCTGGCCGAAGTAGACGGTGTTGAGGTAGCGGGTGAGGATCTCGTCCTTGCTGTAGAGGTCCTCCAGCGCCAGGGCCAGGCGCGCCTCGCGCAGCTTGCGGCCCACCGTCTGCTCGGTGGCGGCGGTCCGCTCCTCGGGGGTGTCGGCGGTCTGCAGCAGCGTCTGCTTGACCAGCTGCTGGGTGAGCGTCGAGCCGCCCTCGGCCACCTCGCCGGCGGCGATGTTGGTGACCAGCGCGCGCAGCGTCCCCTGCACGTCCAGACCGCGGTGGCCGTAGAAGCGGGAGTCCTCGATGGCCACCATCGCGTCCTTCATGACGTCCGCGATCGCGGCGGGCTCCACGGGGTCGCGGTTCTCGTCGTAGAAGTAGGTGATCGGCTCGCCGTCGGCGGCGAGCAGCACGGTGTTCCCCGGCGGCGAGGGGTCGGTGAACTCGGTGGGCAGGTCGCCGAGCAGCCCGGTGGACTGCTGGGCGGCGATCGCGGGACCCCCGATCCACGGGAGGAGCAGGCCCGCCACCAGTGCCCCGGCGACCACGATCGTCGCGGCCAACCGGAGCAACGTGCCGGCCCGGCTGTCCTGCCGGTCCATGGGCCTCCCTCCCGTGCGCGCACACTGCAACAGAGATCACGTCCGGCCACAACGACCCGCGCCGTGCGGTCCCGCGGTCGGGGGACGCTCAGCCCTCCAGCAGGGCGGGCAGGTCGTCGCGGTGCAGCACCACCAGCGTGCTCACCGCCCGGGTGAGCACGACGTAGAGCCGGGACAGCCCCCGCGGCTCGGCGGCCACGATCGCCGCCGGGTCGGCCACCACGACGGCGTCGAACTCCAGCCCCTTCGCCAGCGCGGCGGGCACGACGGCGACCCGCCCGGCCGCCGAGCCGTCGTCGGCGAGCACCGACGCCGGCAGGCCCGCGGCGGCCAGCAGCCGCGCCACCTCGGGGACCGCGGCGTCGGCGCAGACGACACCGACCGACCCGGGGCCGGCCGCGAGGTCGGCGACCACCCCGGCCAGCGGCCCGGCGAGGTCGGCGACCGGGCGGACGGCGAGCGCACCGGGGCCCCGGCGCACGGCGGTGGCCGCGGGCAGGCCGGGCGCGATCGCCGGCAGCAGCCGGTTGGCGTAGTCGAGGACCTCCCCCGCTACCCGGTAGCCGCGGGTCAGCGGCCGGACGGCGGTGTCCGGGCGGCCCAGGTCCGCGAGCGTCGGGGCCCAGTCGGCCGGCGACCACGGGCCGGTGGCCTGCGCGAGGTCGCCGAGCACGGTGAGCGAGCCGGCGGCCAGCCGGCGGGCCACCGCGCGGCACTGCATGGGCGAGAGGTCCTGCGCCTCGTCGACGACGACGTGCCCGTAGCCCGCCGTCCGCTCGAGCAGCCCGGCCACCTCGTCGACCAGGACGGCGTCGGCGGCGGTCCACGGCGCGGTGCCGACCGAGCGCGGCGCCGGGCGGTGGAGCAGCGCCTGCTCGTCGTCGCCGAGCACGCCGCGGGCGGCGCGGGCCAGGACCGCGGGGTCGCCGAGCAGCTCCAGGACCAGGCCGGCCGGGTCGCGGGCGGGCCAGACGGCGTCGCAGAACGCGCGGACCTCGGGGCTGCGCGCGGCCCGGCGGGTCTCGGCGTCGGTCGGGCTGCCGCCGGCCTCCTCCTGCTGCCGGCGGGCGTCCTCGGCGAGCAGCAGCGCCAGCCGCTCCCGGCCGGCGGTGTGGTGCAGCCGCTGCTGGTCGTCGGGCACGCGGCCGCGCCGCCGCAGGTCGTCGACGTACCGCTTGAGCCGCTCCACCGGCACCCGGTGGCGGCGGCCGGCCAGCGGCACCAGGACGTCGTCGGCGGGCTTGGCGATCGCGCCCCACAGCGCCCGCTCCAGCACCTGCGCCATGCGGGCGTCGCCCTTGAGGGCGGCGACCTCCGGGGCGTCCTGCGCCCGCACCGGCACCCGACCGGTCAGCTCGGCGACCGTGGTCTGGTCGACGTCGACCTCGCCGAGGGTGGGCAGCACCTGCTCGATGTAGCGCAGGAACGCCCGGTTGGGCCCGACGACGAGGACGCCGGTGCGGGCCAGCTGCCCGCCGTGCGTGTAGAGCAGGTAGGCGGCGCGGTGCAGGCCGACGGCGGTCTTGCCGGTGCCCGGCGCGCCCTGCACGCACACCGACTCGGCCAGCGGGGCCCGGACGATCTCGTCCTGCTCGGGCTGGATGGTGGCGACGATGTCCCGCATGGGGCCGGAGCGCGGGCGCTCGATCTCCTGGAGCAGGACCCGGCTCGACGTCTCCGCCCGCGGCAGGCCGCCGTCGCCCTCCTCCCCCGCCCCGAGCAGCTCGTCCTCGTAGGAGGTGAGCTCGCCCCCGGAGAAGCCGAACCGGCGGCGGCGGACCAGGCCCTGCGGATCGGCGGCGCTGGCCCGGTAGAACGGCCGGCTCATCGGCGCGCGCCAGTCGATGACCACCGGCCGCCCGGCGGCGTCGCGCACGTGCCGCCGGCCGATGTGGAAGGTCTCCCCGTCGCCGTCGGTGCGGCCGAAGAACGGCGGCACGCCGGGGTCGGCGGCCAGCGAGCGCAGCCGCTCGGCGCGGGCGGCGCCGAGGCGCTCGGAGGCCCAGGCGTCGACGCCGGCGTCCACGACGGCGGAGGCGGCGGCGCGCATCCCGGCGAGGCAGTCCCCGGCGAGGGCCAGGTGGGCGCGCTCGGCGGTCAGGACGGGGTCGGCCCCCGCATCGCTCGGAGTGGCGGTCACGGTCGTGTCGGTCGGTGTCGCTGACACGGCCGGTGGACCTTACGCCGTCGTGTGCCGTGGGTCACGTCCGCCCCCGGGCCGTGCGACTCCGCGGGCGTGCGCCGGAGGCGGCGGTGTGGTCCCGCGGGCCGGTGGGGAGGATGCGGGACATGCCCGACTCGATGCTCGCCGGCCGGCTCAACGTGCGCACCAAGCAGTTCGAGGTCAAGGAGGTGCCGCGCCCGGTGCCCGGGCCGGGGCAGGTCCTCGTCGAGGTCCGCGCGGCCGGCATCTGCCTGTCCGACGTCCACCTCGTCGACGGCACGCTCAACCCGCTGTTCCTGCAGGGCGAGGAGGTCACGCTCGGCCACGAGGTGGCCGGCGTCGTCGCCGGGCTCGGGGACGGCGTGACCGGCTGGCAGGCCGGGCAGCGGGTCCTCCTGCAGGCCGGCGAGGAGGTCGACGGCTGGATCCACACCCGCGGCGTCGACTACGACGGCGGCTGGGCGCAGTACGCGCTGGCCACCGTCGAGACCCTGGTCCCCATCCCCGACGAGCTGCCCTTCGAGCAGGCGTGCATCGTGCCCGACGCCGTGTCGACGCCGTGGGCCTCGATCGTCAAGACGGCCGGGGTGCGCGCCGGGGAGCCGGTGGGCGTGTGGGGCATCGGCGGTCTCGGGGCGCACGCGGTGCAGCTGCTGCGGCTGGCCGGCGCGGCGCCGATCGTCGCCGTCGACCCGGTGGACTCAGCCCGGCAGCGGGCCCTGGACCTCGGCGCCGACCTCGCCCTGGACCCGTCCGAGGACGTCGCCGGCGGGGTGCGGCAGCTCACCGGCGGCGCGGGCCTGTCCTGCGCGTTCGACTTCGCCGGCGTGGCCGCGGTGCGCGAGCAGGCGGTGCGCTGCCTGGAGCGCGAGGGCCGGCTGGTGCTGGTCGGGCTCACCGACCAGCCGCTGACCATCCGCAACGGCACGCAGTTCAGCTACTTCTCGCAGCAGGTCCTCGGCCACTACGGCTCCGAGCCCGGGCACGTGGAGCAGCTGGTCGGCCTCGTCCGGCACGGCCGGCTGGACCTGTCCCGCTCGATCTCCGGCACCCTGCCGCTCGAGGACGCGGCGAAGGGCATCGAGATGCTCGAGCGCAAGGAGGGCAACCCGATCCGCCTGGTCCTGCTCCCGAACGGCTGAGCTCAGGGCCGGTCGCCGGGTTCCACGACGTGCACCCGCACGGCGCGGAACCGGGCGGGGGTGGCCAGCAGGACCTCCTTCGTCGGCTCGCCGACCTCCAGCGCCGGTTCCCGGCGCAGCGCCGCCAGCGGGGCGAGCCGGGGGTCGGCGAGCACGGCGTCGACCATCCCCCGGTCCCCGCCGGTGAACAGGGCGTCGACCCCGCCGGCGTGCGGCAGCAGCACCCGGGCCGCGGTGTCGGCGGCCGCGGCGACCACGGCGTCGGCCTGGTTGCCGCGGCGCCGGGCGAAGCGCTGCTGGCTCCAGCCGCCGGCCGCGCTGCGGCCCTGCACCAGCCGGCTGTCGACCTTGGAGACGACGAGGTCCGCGCCGTCGAAGACGCCGGCGGCCCAGCGGCCGCGGCGCACCAGCAGGACGGCGGCCCGCCGCGGCCGGCGTGCGGCGGCGGTGAAGGTGGCGAGCGGCGCCGGGCCGGGGGTCCAGCCGAACGGCGCGCGCAGCGTCACGGTCGTGCCGTCGGCGCAGGTGATCCGCACCGTGCCGTCGTCGTCGACGGCCGTGTCGAAGGCGCCGTGCCGGGTGGCGACGCCGTCCAGCCACCGGCCGAGCCGCTCGGGCGCGACGCCGAGGACCCGGCCGCCGCCCGCGGCGGGACGCGGCCGGGTCAGCGCGCCATCGCCGGCTCGGCGGCGTGCTCGGCCGGCACGTGCAGCAGCCGCTGCGCGGCGAGCACGACGACGGCGGCGATCCCGGCCGAGACCGTGGCCACGAGGAACGCGGCGTTGGCGCTGACGGTGTCGACGACCTTCCCGGCGATCGAGGTGCCGACGGCGACGCCGAGGCCGAGCGCGGTGCCGATCCAGGTGAACGCCTCGGTCACCGCCACCCGCGGCACGATGAGCTCGGCGAGGGTGAACGAGCTGATCAGCGACGGCGAGACGGCCACCCCGGCCACGACGACGAACGGGATCATCACCCAGACGTTGCCGATGAGGACCAGCGGCACGGTGAGCACGGTCAGCGTCGCGAGCACGACCAGCAGCCGGTGCCGCAGCGGGTGCCGCCAGTGCACGGCGCCCCAGCCGATCCCGCTGATCATCGAGCCGAGCGCGAGGCCCGCGATGAGCACACCGGACAGGCCCATCGCGCCGACCTCGTCGGCGAAGGCGACCAGCGCGATCTCCAGCGTGCCGAGGATCGACCCGACGGCGGCGCCGACGACGAACAGCACCCGCAGGCCCGGCGTGCGGATGGCCGAGGGCCCCTTGCGCGCCTCGTGCCCGTGCGGCGGCGGCTCGGTGCGCCCCTGCGCGGCGAACAGCAGCGCCCCGACGACGGCGAGGGTGAAGGCGGTGACGACGCCGGAGGTCGAGTGCCCGGTGGTGGACAGGAAGGTCACCAGCACCGGTCCGACGATGAACACCAGCTCGTCGACGACGGACTCCATCGCCAGCGCCGTGTGCAGGCGGTGGGTGCCGCGCAGCAGGTGGGTCCAGCGCACCCGGATCATCGAGGCGACCGGCGGGATGCACGCCCCCGCGACGCCCGCGGTGACGAAGAAGGTCCAGCGCGGCCAGTCCTCCTTGACCGCGGCGAGGAACAGCGCCCCGGCCGCCGCGAACACCGCGACGACGGGCAGCAGCGTCCGGCGCTGACCGAAGGTGTCCGCCAGCCGGCCGATGACCGGGCCGGCCAGGGCGGTGGTGACCGCGCCCGCGGCGGCGACCACGCCGCCCAGGCCGTAGGAGCCGGTCTCGTCCGCGACCAGCAGGACGCACCCCAGGCCGACCATCGACAGGGGCAGCCGGCCGATGAAGGCGGCGAGCACCATGGGCAGCGCGTGCGGCGTGCGCAGCACGTACAGGTAGGGATTGGGCACCGGGGAGCGAACCTGTCGTCAGGGGGACGCGGGACCGCCAGCCACGCTAACCGACGTCCGCACGCTCGGCTGGCAGACGGCTCCGTTCCGTGCACGGACCGGCACGGACGAGCACGGGCCCCGCCCCGGACGACGCTGTCCGGAACGGGGCCCTGGGCCCGCGCGGGTGACCCCCTGCAGGGGCCCGCCGCGGGCGTGCGAGCGGCGGGGGGCAGGGGGCCTCCTGCTAGGCGAGCCGGCTCTTGAGGATCTCCAGCTCGTCCCACATGGTGCTGGGCAGCTTGTCCCCGAACTTCTCGAACCACTCGGTGATCTGCGGGATCTCCGCGCGCCACTCGTCCTTGTCGACGGCGAGCGCCTTGCGCACCCGGTCCTCGGTCACGTCCAGCCCGGAGACGTCGAGCGAGCCGGGCGTGGGCACGTGGCCGACGGCGGTCTCCTCGGCGGCCGCGGTGCCCTCGATGCGCTCGACGACCCACTTGAGCACCCGGCTGTTCTCGCCGAAGCCCGGCCACAGGAAGCCGCCGTCCTCGTCGCGGCGGAACCAGTTCACGTAGAAGATCCGCGGCAGCTTGGTCGAGTCGTGCGCCTTGCCGGTCTCGACCCAGTGCCGGAAGTAGTCACCGGCGTTGTAGCCGATGAACGGCAGCATGGCGAACGGGTCGCGGCGGACGACGCCGACCGCGCCGGTGGCCGCAGCGGTCGTCTCCGAGGACAGCGTGGCCCCCATGAAGACGCCGTGGTTCCAGTCCCGCGCCTCGGTGACCAGCGGGATCGTGGTCTTCCGGCGGCCGCCGAAGAGGATCGCCGAGATCGGCACGCCCTTCGGGTCCTCGTACTCGGGCGCGAGGATCGGGCACTGCTCGATCGGGGTGCAGAACCGCGAGTTCGGGTGCGACGAGGGCTCGTCGGAGTCCGGCGTCCAGTCCTGCTTCCTCCAGCTGGTGAGGTGCGCCGGCGGCTCCTCGGTCATGCCCTCCCACCAGACGTCGCCGTCGTCGGTGAGCGCGACGTTGGTGAACACCGAGTTGCCCTTGTCGATGGTGCGCATCGCGTTGGGGTTGGTGTCCCAGCCGGTGCCCGGCGCGACGCCGAACAGGCCGAACTCGGGGTTGAGCGCGTAGAGCCGGCCGTCCTCGCCGAACCGCATCCAGGCGATGTCGTCGCCGAGGGTCTCGACCCTCCAGCCGGGGATGGTCGGCTCGAGCATCGCCAGGTTGGTCTTGCCGCAGGCGCTCGGGAAGGCCGCCGCGACGTAGTACGTCTTCTGCTGCGGGCTGGTCAGCTTGAGGATCAGCATGTGCTCGGCGAGCCAGCCCTCGTCGCGGGCCATCACCGAGGCGATCCGCAGCGAGTAGCACTTCTTGCCCAGCAGGGCGTTGCCGCCGTAGCCCGAGCCGTAGGACCAGATGGCCCGCTCCTCGGGGAAGTGCACGATGTACTTGGTCTGGCTGCAGGGCCAGGGCACGTCCTCCTGGCCCGGCTCGAGCGGGGCGCCCAGGGAGTGCATGGCCGGCACGAACGGCCGGTCGGTGCCCATCGCCTCGAGGATCCGCGAGCCGATGCGCGCCATGACCCGCATGGAGACGACGACGTACTCGGAGTCGGTGAGCTCGACGCCGAACATCGGGTTCTCGGCCTCGACCGGGCCCATGCAGAACGGGATGACGTACATCGTCCGGCCGCGCATGCAGCCGCGGTACAGCTCCGTCATGATCGACTTCATCTCGTCGGGGGCCATCCAGTTGTTGGTCGGCCCCGCGTCGGCCTCGTCGACCGAGCAGATGAAGGTGCGGTCCTCGACGCGCGCGACGTCGCTGGGGTCGGACGCGGCCCAGAACGAGTTGGGCTTCTTCGCCAGGCGGGTGAAGGTGCCGGCGTCCACCAGCCTCTGGGTGAGCCGCTCCCACTCCTCGTCGCTGCCGTCGACCCACACGACCTCGTCCGGGGTGGTCAGCTCCGCCATCTCACGCACCCAGGCGAGCAGCCGGGCGTGCGTGGTGGGGGCGTTGTCGAGACCGGGGGTGGTCACGGAGGTCACGGCGTCTCCATCCTCTGGGCACGCCGGGTGTCCGGGACACCGGCGCCGGTGCGTGCTGTCTCCCGGGCCGGCGGAACGGGTCCGGCCGTCGGGTTCGGGAAGCGTACAAGCGGGGACACCCGCCTGTAACGGTGAGAGATGTTACGTCTAGGACGTCTACGTCCGCGCAGGGTCGGTACCGGGAACACCGCAGGTGGGGGCGGTGTTGGTTCCCCGGCGTGACCAGTCTCACGAACGGCTCCGCGCCCTCCCCGGCCCTGTTCACCCCCCTGGCGCTGCGCGGGGTGACCCTGCCGAACCGGCTCGTCGTCGCCCCGATGTGCCAGTACTCCGTGACCGACGGGCTGGTCGGCGACTACCACCTCGTGCACCTCGGCCGGTTCGCGCTCGGCGGCTTCGGCACGGTCGTCGTCGAGGCGACGGCGGTGGCGCCGGAGGGGCGGATCAGCCACGGCGACGTCGGCCTGTGGTCCGACGCGCACGTGCCCGGCCTCGCCCGCGTCGCCGGCTTCCTGCGCGCCGCCGGCGCGGTCGCGGGCGTCCAGCTCGCCCACGCCGGCGCCAAGGCCAGCAGCCACCGCCCGTGGGAGGGCGGCGGCCCGGTGACGGCCGACGACGCGCGACCGGGCGAGCAGCCGTGGCCGACCGTCTCGGCCAGCGCGGTGCCCGCCGGCCCCGGCTGGCCGGTGCCGCACGGGCTCACCGTCGAGGAGCTGGCCGGGGTCCGTGAGGCGTTCGCCGCGGCCACCCGCCGGTCGCTCGACGCCGGGTTCGACGTCGTCGAGGTGCACGCCGCGCACGGCTACCTGCTGCACCAGTTCCTCTCGCCGCTGTCCAACCGGCGCACCGACGGCTACGGCGGCTCGCGGGAGGCGCGCTGGCGGTTCCCCCTGGAGGTGGTCGAGGCCGTCCGCGCCGCGTGGCCCGCGGACCGGCCGCTGTTCGTGCGGGTCTCCGCCGTCGACGGCACGCCCGACGGCATCACCCTCGAGGACACGATCGCCTTCGCCCGCGAGCTGCGCGCCCGCGGGGTCGACGTCGTCGACGCCTCCGGCGGGGGCCTGGGCGGCTGGGAGCACCCGCTGGGCTACGGCTACCAGGTGCCCTTCGCCGCCGGCATCCGCGAGGGGGCGGACGTCGCCACGATGGCCGTGGGGCTGATCGTCGACGCGCGCCAGGCCGAGGCCGTCGTCGCCGGGGGCCTGGCCGACCTGGTCGCCGTCGCGCGGGAGGCGCAGGAGGACCCGAACTTCGCCGTCCACGCCGCGCGGGACCTCACCGGCGCCTACGACGCCTACCCGGTGCAGGCCGGCCCGCGGCTGGGCCGGCGCGACGCCCTCCTCGGCACCCTGGGGCCGTGGACCGGCCCGGCGCCGGTGCAGGTGCGCGAGCGCGCCCGGTGACGGGCCGCCGCGGGGCGCTGCTCGCCGCGTCCGCCGTCCAGCTGGCGGCGAGCCTCGCCGGGACGGCGCTGTCGCTGCGCCGGCGGCACGCGTTCGACACGCCGGTGCTCTCCGGGCGCGCGGCGACGGTCGGCCGCGACGCCTGGTGGGCCGGGACGGCGCTCGGCCCGCCGGCCTGGACCCTCGCCGTCCACGGCTGGGCGCTGGCCCGCCTCGCCGCCGGCGACGACGGGCGCGCCCCGCGGGTCCTCGCCGCCACCGGCGCCGCCCTCGTGCCCGGCTACCTCGCGGAGCGGCTGGTGCGGCGGCGGCTGACCCCGGCCGGCGCCGAGCCCGTCGAGACCGCGGTGGTCGCCGCCGGGCTGGTCACCGCCGCCGCCATGGCGGCGCTCGGCGCTCAGCCCTCCGGCGTCCGCCCGTAGTCGGGACCGACCCGGGCGAGGAAGGTGTCCCAGTCGCCGGGGTCGGGGTGCCCGCCCATCTCGGCGTCGAGCTTGTCGAGGTACCAGTGCCAGCCGAGCGCGTGGTCGGTGACGTCGGTGCCGGCGGCGAAGTCCTGGCTGAGGTGCAGCGTCGTCCGGCCGCTCTCCACGACGACGGCGAGCCCGACCCGCCAGTCCTCCTGCTCCGGCCACTCGACGACGAGCTTCCGCGGCGGGTCGCACTCGGCGATGCGGGCCTCCGTCGCCGCCGGCTCCGTCTCGTGGGTCATCGTCAGCGTCCCCCGGCCGCCGGCGGCCCGCTCGCCCTCGTAGGTGCCGAACCAGCGGGCCAGTCGGTCAGGCTCGGTGAGCGCGGCCCAGACGGCGTCGGGCCCGTCGCCCCAGGAGCGGCGGAACTCCAGCCGGAGGCGGCCGTCGGGCAGCTCGGCGACCGCGCCGGTGCGGTGCGTCGGCGGGTCGACGGGGGTCGCGGGGTCGGTCACGGGGCGTCTCCGTCCGTCGGGGGACCCGTCGCGCCGACCCTGCCGCACGTCGCGCGGGGTTGCCAGCCCGCCGCCCCGGGCAGGGACGGGCCATGACCGTCACCGACCCCGACGTCCCGGACCCGCTGAACGACCCCCGGACGACGCAGGCCGACCCCGGCGCCTACGCCCAGGGCGCGGACCTGGCCTCGACCGACGACGACCCGGCGTCCACCGGCGAGGAGGAGCTCGCCGCCGACGACGCGGAGACCACGGCCGGGCGGACGCTCACCGACGACGCCGGCGGCGGGGACGTCACGGGAGGCGCGGTCACCGGCGCGTCGTGACGGACCGGCCCGTTTCCGTTGCCGGCCTGCGGGGAACCCGTGCGGACGCCACTCTCCGACGACGAGGAGGTCCGACATGGCCACGGGTGAGACCGGATTCGAGGACGTCGCCTACGACCTGATCTCGGTGCAGTACCACTCGCTGAAGGCCGGGCACGACTACGGCCAGTACGTCCGGGACGCGGAGAACGCGGGCCTGGACGACATCGCCGGCTTCTTCCGCGAGGTGATGGAGCAGGACTCGGAGCGCGCGAAGCGCTGCCACGAGTTCCTGAGGAACCTGTCGGGCACCGAGCAGGGCGGCCCCGCGATGGGTTGACCCGCACGACGACGGAGGGCCCCTCACCGGCGCTGCCGGTGAGGGGCCCTCTGTCGTGTCGGGTCTAGACCGCGCAGGAGCCGTCCTCGCAGCCCTCGGCGGCGGGGACGGTGACCAGCGGGTGTGCGTCGGCCCAGGCCCGCTCCAGCACCTGCAGCAGCAGCTCGGCCGGCTGGGCGCCCGCGGCGCCGTACTTCCGGTCGACCACGAAGAACGGCACCCCGGTGGCGCCGAGCGCCTGGGCGGTGGCGGCGTCGGCGAGGACCGCGGGACGGAACCGGTGGTCGGCGAGCGCCGCCCGCACCTCGGCCTCGTCCAGGCCGACCTCGACGGCCAGCGCGGCCAGCGAGTCGACGTCGAAGACCGAGCGGCCCTCCTCGAAGTGGGCGTGCAGCAGCCGCTCCTTCACCGCGCCCTGCAGGCCGCGCTCGGCGGCCAGGTGGAGGAGCTCGTGGGCGAGCAGCGTGTTGCCGCTGACGCCGTCGGCGAGGTGGTACTCCAGGCCCTCACCGGCGGCGGTCTCCTCGACGTGCCGCATCATCGCGCGCATCTCCTCGACCGGGCGGCCGTACTTGGCGGCCAGTGCCGGGAGGGTCGCGTGGGTCTCGCCCTCGGGGATCGTGGGGTCGAGCTGGAAGGACCGCCAGACCACCTCCACCTGGTC
This sequence comes from Geodermatophilus sp. SYSU D00698, assembly GCF_054050335.1. NCBI lineage: Bacteria > Bacillati > Actinomycetota > Actinomycetes > Geodermatophilales > Geodermatophilaceae > Geodermatophilus > Geodermatophilus sp. SYSU D00698. The sequence continues at coordinate 41,970 of NZ_JBJGZD010000009.1, read as the reverse complement.
GCGGTGCGGGAACCGCTCCAGCGCGGTCTCCAACCGGCGCTTGCCGATGTAGCACCACGGACAGACGACGTCGGACCAGACCTCGATGCGCACGGCACCCCCCAACTCCGGGCCGGCCGCCGTCATTCCGGGCGGTGGGCCTCCGCGCGGGCGCGCCCGTCGCCGGGGGTCGGGTCGAGGAAGACGAAGCGGACGCCCCCGTGGCGGGCGACCAGCCGCCGCTCGGCCTCGTCGGAGGCCCGCTCGACGTCGGCCACGGTCGCGCCGTCGGCGAAGTCGACCTTGGCCATGACGGCCAGCTGCCCGGGACCGATGACGGTGGTGAGCAGCACCGGGACGTCGTCGACCTGGGGCAGCCCGGCGATCTCCTCGCGGAGCTGGTCCTGCAGCCGGCGCGGGATCGACTGGCCGATGAGCAGCGAGACGTTGGCCCGCGCCAGCGACCCGGCCACGAGGAGCAGCAGCACGCCGATGAGGATCGCGGCGACGCCGTCCCACACCGGGTCGCCGGTCACCTGCTCGAGGAACAGCCCCAGCGCGGCGAGGACGAGGCCGACCAGGGCCGCGCTGTCCTCGAACGTCACGGCCTTGACCGTGGTGTCGGTGGTCTCGGCCAGGTAGCGGCGGGGCGTCGTCCCCCACCTGCGGGCGGCCCCGCGGACCTGCCGGACGGCCTTGAGCCACGAGGCGCCCTCGAGGACGAAGGAGACCGCCAGGACGACGTAGGCGATCAGCGGGGAGCCCTGCTCCTCGCCCTCGAGGATGGTCTCGATCCCCTGGTAGAAGGAGAAACCGGCGCCGAGGGTGAAGGTCGCGAGGCAGGCCAGCAGCGCCCAGAAGTAGGTCTCCCGGCCGTAGCCGACCGGGTGGCGGGCGTCGGGCGCCTTGTCGCCCCGCTTGAGCGCGACGAACAGCAGCACCTCGGTGATCGTGTCGGCCAGCGAGTGCGCGGCCTCGGACAGCATCGCCGAGGAGTGGCTGACCAGCCCGCCGACCAGCTTGGCGACGGCGATGCCGAGGTTGGCCAGGCCCGCGACGACGACGGTGCCGGTGGACTCGCCGCCCGTCTCGCCGCCGGCGCCCTCCTTCGCCAGGACGTGCTCACGGGTGGGGACCGGCTCGCTCATGGCCGCACCGGTGCCCCGAGGTTGTCCGGCGCAACCACGTGCCGGTCAGCGGCGGGTCGTGCCCTGCCCCGAGCGGAGCGGGGCACGACCGCGCGGAGGACTCAGCGCACGCCGACGAGGTCGACCACGAAGACGAGCGTCGCGCCCGGCTTGATGACCCCGCCGGCGCCGCGGTCGCCGTAGGCCTTGTGCGGGGGGATCGTCAGCCGGCGGCGGCCGCCGACGCGCATGCCCTGGATGCCCTCGTCCCAGCCCTGGATGACCATGCCGACGCCGAGGCGGAACTCCAGCGGGTCGCCCCGGTCCCACGAGGCGTCGAACTGCTCGCCGCCGTCGTGGGTGACGCCGACGTAGTGGGCACTGACCAGGACGCCGGCGGTGGCCTCGGGGCCGTCGCCGACGACGAGGTCCTCGATCACCAGGTCGTCGGGCGCGGGCCCGGTGGGCGGCTCGACGTCGGGGCGGCTCAGGGGCTCTGCCATCGGTCCTCCTCGGATCAGGGGTGCCGGGGAGTCCCCCGACGGGTCCCGACCATCCAAGCAGCGGGCCCTCGGGGCCGCGCAGGTGCGGAGCGGGGCCAGGGGTGCTGGGCTGGTCCGGTGACCCCCGCTGACGCGCCGTGGTGGACGCGTGCCGTCGTCTACCAGGTCTACCCGCGTTCGTTCCAGGACTCCGACGGCGACGGGATCGGCGACCTCGGCGGGGTCCTGCAGCGGCTGGACCACCTCGCCGACCTCGGCGTCGACGTCGTCTGGCTGTCCCCGGTCTACCCCTCGCCGCAGGCCGACAACGGCTACGACATCAGCGACTACCAGGACGTCGACCCGCTGTTCGGCACGCTGGAGCAGCTCGACGAGCTGGTCGCCGGGCTGCACGCCCGCGGCATGAAGCTGGTGATGGACCTGGTGGTCAACCACACCAGCGACGAGCACCCGTGGTTCGTCGAGAGCCGGTCGTCGCCGGACTCGACGAAGCGGGACTGGTACTGGTGGCGGCCGCCCAGGGCTGGCCTGGCGCCCGGCGACCCGGGCGCCGAGCCGACGAACTGGCACGGCTTCTTCTCCGGCTCGACCTGGGAGCTCGACGAGGCCAGCGGCGAGTACTACCTGCACCTGTTCGACCGCAGGCAGCCCGACCTGAACTGGGAGAACCCCGAGGTCCGGCAGGCGGTCTACGCGATGATGCGGTGGTGGCTCGACCGCGGGGTCGACGGGTTCCGCATGGACGTCATCAACCTCATCAGCAAGGACGTCGGCCCGGACGGCGAGCTGCACGACGGCCCGCCGCTGCCCGGCCTGCCCTACGGGGACGCGACCGCGTCGGTGGTGTGCGGCCCCCGCATCCACGAGTTCCTGCAGGAGATGCACCGCGAGGTCTTCACCGGCCGGCGCGAGCAGCTGCTGCTGGTCGGGGAGACGCCGGGCGCGACGGTGGAGGACGCGCTGCTGTTCACCGACCCGGCACGCGGGGAGCTGGACATGGTGTTCCAGTTCGAGCACGTGGGCCTGGACTTCGAGGGCTCGAAGTTCCACCCGCGGCCGCTGCGGATGCGCGACCTCAAGGCCTCCTTCGGCCGCTGGCAGACGGGGCTGGCCGACGTCGGCTGGAACTCCCTCTACTGGGACAACCACGACCAGCCGCGGGCGGTGTCCCGCTTCGGCGACGACTCGCCCCGCCACCGCCGGGACTCCGCCACCTGCCTGGCCACGCTGCTGCACCTGCACCGCGGGACGCCCTACGTCTACCAGGGCGAGGAGATCGGGATGGCGAACTTCCCGTTCACCGACCTGGCCCAGTTCCGCGACGTCGAGTCGATCAACCACCAGGTGCAGGCCGTGGCGCACGGCGCCGACCCCGACGAGGTGTTCGCCGCGCTGCGCCGGATGAGCCGGGACAACGCGCGCACGCCCGTGCAGTGGGACGCCTCGCCGAGCGCCGGGTTCACCACCGGGACGCCGTGGCTGGAGGTCAACCCCGACCACGCGGAGTGGAACGCCGCCGCCCAGCGCGACGACCCCGCCTCCGTGCTCGCCCACCACAGGCGGCTGATCGCGCTGCGGCACGAGGACCCGGTGGTGGCACTGGGTTCCTTCACCATGCTGCTGCCCGACCACGACGAGGTGTACGCGTTCACCCGCGGCCTCGACGGCGACACGCTGCTCGTCGTCTGCAACCTCGGCGCCGAGGAGCAGGACCTCGCCGGGCTGCTGCCCGAGACGGTCGGCGCGGAGGTCGTCCTCGGGAACCTGCCCGAGGACGACCCCGCCGTGCTCAGGCCCTGGGAGGCCAGGGTCCTGCGCCTGCCGTAGGCAGTTCCTCCGGCTCGTCGACCGTCCCGGGCCCCGCCGGCTCCTCGGCGGGGACGTCGAGCGGGTGGGCGACCTCGTCGGCCGGCAGCCGCCAGTACAGGATCGCCGCGATCGCCAGCAGCGGCGGCACCAGCCCGGTGAGCAGGAACGTGCCGGTGAGCCCGACGACCTCGCTGACCGGCCCGGCCAGCGCCATCGACAGCGGCATGAACGCCAGCGAGACGAAGAAGTCGAGGCTGGACACCCGGCCGAGCAGCGCCGGCGGCACCCGCCGCTGCAGCAGCGTCCCCCAGATGACCGTGCTCGACTCGAACGCCGCGCCCAGCACCCCGGCCGCGGCGATCATCACCCACAGCGACGACGTCCAGCCGAAGACGACCATCGGCACGCAGCCGAAGCCCCACAGCAGGTTCATGACCGTCAGGTAGCGCCGCGGCAGCCGCAGCGAGGCGACGACCGCCGACCCCAGCGCACCGCCGATGCCGAACGCGGCCAGCACCCAGGCGTGCTCGGTCGGGCCGCCGCCGGTGCGGTCGCGGACCGCGAAGGGGACCAGCACCTCGAACGGGCCGATGAACACGAGCACCATGAGCGAGGCGAACAGCAGCGTCGCCAGCAGCCACGGCGTGCGGAGCATGTAGGCGACGCCCTCGCGGACGTCGGCGAACAGGCCCGAGCCGACCTCGTCGCGGCGCACCGGCACCGTCGGCAGCGCCGCCACGCACGCGGCCGAGACCGCCGAGGTCAGCGCCGTCGCGAGCAGCGCCGCGCCGGGTGAGAACGCGCCGACCAGCACGCCCCCGGCGGCGGGCCCGATCGCCATCGCCAGCGCCGGGCGGACGACCCCCTCGAGGCCGTTGGCGGCGAGCAGGTCGCCCGCCGGCACCACGCTCGGGACCAGCGCCGAGTAGGCCGGGTAGTACAGCCCCGTCGCGACGCCCTGGGCCAGGGCGGCCGCGGCCAGCGGCCCGAGCGCCAGCGCCCCGGCCAGCGACAGGACGGCGACCAGCCCGACCGCCGCCGTCTGCAGCAGCGCCACGCCGAGCAGGATCCGCCGCTGCGGCACGCGGTCGGCCAGGGCGCCGCCGAGCAGCGTGCTGGCCAGCATGCCGCCGGCGGACAGGGCGGTGGCGAGGGAGAGTGCGGCGGGCCCGCCGCCGAGGTCGACCACCTGCCAGACCAGCGCGACCGTCCACAGCCCCTGGGCGAGCAGCGACAGCCCCATCGAGGCGGCCAGCAGGCGGTAGTCGCGGTGCCGCAGGGGCGCGAGCGCGCGCGGCAGGCCGGCCATCTCGGGTCCTCCTCGGGAGTCGGCGCACCGTCGGCGCCGTCGGCCCCATGCTCGCCGACGGGGCCGACAGGAGTCAGCCGGATTACCGGGAGACCGCAGGAACGGTCACGTCTACAGTCCCGTTCCCGTGGGCCGGGTGGTCGAGGCGGTGCTGCCCGCCCGGATGGGGACGTCGTTCCGCTGGCTGATGGCGTCGTCGTGGGTGAGCAACCTGGGTGACGGCGTGGCGCTGGCGGCCGGGCCGCTGCTGGTGGCGGCCCGGACCCAGGACCCGCTGCTGGTCGCGCTCGGCGCCCTGCTGCAGCAGCTGCCGTGGCTGCTGTTCGGGCTGCACGCCGGCGTCCTGGCCGACCGGGTGGACCGGCGGCTGCTCGTCGCCGCCGTCGACCTGGCCCGCGCCGGGGTGCTCGCCGTGCTGGCCGCCGCCCTGTTCAGCAGCGACGTCGGGCTGGTGCCCGTGCTCGCCGCGCTGTTCGTGCTGGGCACCGCCGAGGTCTTCGCCGACACCGCGGCCGGCACGCTGCTGCCGATGGTCGTCGACCGCGCCGACCTGGGCATCGGCAACGCGCGCCTGACCGCGGGCACGCTGACGATGAACCAGCTCGCCGGCCCGGCCGTCGGGGGCCTGCTGTTCGTCGCCGGCGCCGCGTGGCCGTTCCTCGCCCAGGCGGTGCTGGTGGCGCTGGGCGCGGTGCTGATCGCGCGGATGCGGGTCCCGCCGCCGGAACGGCCGGCACGGCGGGGACGGATCGGCCGGGACGTCGCCGAGGGACTGCGCTGGACCTGGGGCCACCCCGCCGTGCGGACGCTGACCGTCACGATCGTCCTGTTCAACGTCACCTACGGCGCGGCCTGGTCGGTGCTCGTGCTCTACGCCGACCAGCGGCTGGGCCTGGGCGCGGCCGGCTACGGCCTGCTCACCACGGTCGGCGCGCTGGGCGGCATGGTCGGGACGGCGTCCTACGACTGGCTCGAGCGGCACGTCGGCATCGCCACGCTCATGAAGGCGGGGCTGCTGTTCGAGACGCTCACCCACCTGCTCCTGGCGCTGGCCACGACGCCGTGGGTCGCCGTCCCGGTGCTGTTCGTCTTCGGCGCGCACGCGTTCGTCTGGGGGACGACGTCGCGCACGGTGCGGATGCGCGCCGTGCCGGCCGGGCTGCAGGGCCGGGTCGGGAGCCTCTACGCGATGGGCGTCTTCGGCGGCATCCTGGCCGGCCAGGCCGTCGGCGGGGTCGTGGCCCGCGCCTGGGGCGTGACCGGCCCGTTCTGGTTCGCGTTCGCCGGGTCGGCGGTGCTGCTGGCGCTGATCTGGCGCGAGCTGGACAACGTCGCGCACGCCGAGGAACCCGCCGTCGCCGGCGCCTGAGGTGTCCTGAGCGCGGTCGTGCTCTGCACACACCCGTGTGCAGGGCACGACCGTCGGCAGGACTGCTAGGTGAGCGGTGACCGGGGCAGCAGGCGGTCGCTGACGATCCGCTTCTGGATCTCGCTGGTGCCCTCGAAGATCGTGGTCAGCCGGGCGTCGCGCCAGTGCCGCTCGACCTGCCGCTCGGTGGTGTAGCCGTTGCCGCCGTGCAGCTGCATGGCCTGGTTGGTCACCCGTACCGCCATCTCGGTGGCCTCGAGCTTGACCATCGAGGCCTCCTTCTCGCAGCGCACCCCGAGGTCGACGAGGTGGGCGACCTGCCGGTAGAAGGCGCGCGACTGCTCGATCTGGGCGGCCATCTCCGCGACGGCGAAGCGCAGCGCCTGGAAGTCGCCGATCGGGTGGCCGAACTGCTCGCGCTCCTGCAGGTAGACGATCGAGTCCTCGAGCGCGGCGCGGGCCAGGCCGACGGCGCGGGCGGCGGTGTGCACCCGCGCGGTGTTCAGGAACTTCTGAGCCTCCGCGAACCCGGCGCGCCTGGCCGCCTCGCCCTGCTCGTCGCTGGCGGCCGCCTGGTCGACGACGTTCCCCCGCGGGATGCGGACGCCGTCGAAGACCAGGTCCCAGGTGAGGAAGCCGTGGTAGCCGATCTTGTCGATCGGGGTCCCGGTGAGCCCGGGCGGGAACGAGCCGCGCTCCTTCTCCAGCAGCAGGTTGACCAGCCCGGCGGAGCGCGACTCCCCCGGCTCGGGGTCGCGCTCCCGGACGAGGACCTGGATGAAGTCGGCTGCCTCGGCGTTGCCGCACCAGCGCTTGTGGCCGGTGACCACCCACTCGTCGCCGTCGAGGACCGCCCGGGTGGAGACGCCGGCGAGGTCGGAGCCGGCGTCGGGCTCGGACAGCGCGATCGCGCCGATCCACTCGCCCCTCGCGCTGCGGCGCAGCAGCTCCCCGCGCCGGGCGGGGTCGGTCACCGCCGTCCCGAGACCCTGCGCGCGGGCGAGGATGCTCGCGCTGCTCATCCAGGCGCGGGCCAGCTCCTCGGAGACCATGCAGTACTCGAAGACGCCGAGGCCCAGCCCGCCGTGCTCGGCGGGCACCGTGATGCCGAACCAGCCGAGCTCGGCCATCCGGGCCAGCAGCGACTCCGGGAGCAGGCCCTTCTGCGGGTCGAGCTCGTTCGCGACCGGCAGCACCTCGTCGTGGGCGAACCGGCGGGCCTGCTCCTGCAGCGCCTCGCGCGCGGGGGTGTGCCACGGCGGCAGCAGCGCGGGGGGCTGGGGCTCGAGCAGGTCGGCGGGGCGCTCCTGGGTCGACGTCATCGTCGCGGGGCCTCTCTCCGTCGTCGGTGGTCGGTCCCGGTCCACCTTGCGGGCCGCTCCCGTCCCCCGCACGGCGCCCCCGCGGGAGCGTGACCGACGGCACGCCCGTCCAGGCACATCGCACAACGTCTTCACAGATCTCACATGGTGCTGGTAGGAATCCCGCCGTGGCCGTCCCCGACCGACTCGACGTGACGCTGCGGCTGGTGCGCAACGCCGGCCGGGCCTCGCTCGGCGACCTCGCCGCCCGCCTGGGCGTCTCCGAGATGACCGTGCGGCGCGACCTCGACGCGCTGCAGGCCCGCGGCCTCGTCGAGCGCGTCCGGGGCGGCGCCGTCGCCGTCGCGGGACCGGAGAGCTCCGCGGGCTTCGGCGCACGGGCCGGCTGGCAGGCCGGGCTCAAGGACCGGATCGGCCGCGTGGCCGCCGCCCTGGTCGAGCCGGGCGTGACGGTGCTGCTCGACGCCGGGACGACGACGGTGCACGTGGCGCGCGCGCTGGCCGACCGGGCGGCCGCGGGCGAGGGCCCGTTCACCGTCGCCGTCGTGAGCCTGCCGGTGGCCGACGTGCTGGCCGACCGGCCGGGGATCCGCCTGCTCGTCGTCGGCGGGGAGTCCCGGCCCGGCGAGCGGAGCCTGGCCGGCCCGCTGACCGCCGCGGTGCTGCGCCAGCTCACCTTCGACGTCTTCGTCATGTCGATCGGGGCGGTGAGCGCCGCGGCCGGCTGGTCGGAGTTCACGCTCGAGGACGCCGCGGTCAAGCAGGTCGGGCTCCAGCAGGCCCGCAGCGCGTTCGTCGTCGCCGACGCCTCGAAGCTCGGCGTCCGCGCCTTCGCCTCGGTCGCGCCGCTGGACGCGGTCGGCCGCCTGGTCACGGACGCCAGCGCCCGGGACCCCCAGCTCACCCCCGCGGCGCAGGAGACCCTCGCCGCGCTCGACGACGCCGGCGTGGAGGTCGACCTCGCATGAACGGACAACCCCTGATGATCCTGGTCGCCGGCCCGTACCGCGGGGGCACCGGCGACGACCCGGAGAGGATCGCGGCCAACCACCGGGCCATCCAGCGGGCCTGCCTGGAGCTGTTCCGCGCCGGCCACCTCGCCGTCAACGGGGAGGACCTCGCGCTGCCGCTCGCCGAGCTGGCCGGGTCGACGCGGGTCGGCGACGCCGCCTTCGACGAGGTGTTCCACCCGATGGGCCGGCGGCTGGTCGCCCGCGTCGACGCCGTGCTGCGGCTGCCCGGCGCCTCGGCCGGCTCCGACGAGATGGTCGCGCTGGCCCGAGCCCGCGGCGCCGCGGTCTTCACCAGCGTCGACGAGGTGCCGGCGGTGGCCCGGTGACCGGCGTCCTCGGCGTCGACGTCCCCGATGCGCGGGGGCGGACCGGGCTGGACCGGGCCGGGCGCGACCTCACCGGCAACCCCGACGTCGTCGTCCGCGACGTCGAGGTGCTGTCCAGCGCCTGGTACGTGAACCGGCGGACGACGTTCGCCCGCCGCGGCCGCGACGGCGTCTGGCGCACCGAGCAGCGCGAGACCCACGACCGCGGCAACGGCGCGACGGTGCTGCTGTACGACGCCGCCCGCCGCGCCGTGCTGCTCACCCGGCAGTTCCGCTTCCCCGCCTACGTCAACGGCTCCCCCGACGGGATGCTCGTCGAGACCGCCGCCGGGCTGCTCGACGAGCAGGACGCCGAGGCCGCGGTCCGGCGCGAGGCCGAGGAGGAGCTCGGCGTCGCCGTCGGGGCGCTCGTCCGGCTGCCCGACCTGTTCATGAGCCCCGGGTCGGTGACCGAGCGGCTGGCGTTCTTCGCCGGCCCCTACACCCCGGCCGACCGTGTGTCGGCCGGGGGTGGGCTGGCCGAGGAGGGCGAGGACATCGAGGTGCTCGAGCTGCCGTTCGACGAGGCGCTGGCCATGGCCGGCGACGGCCGGATCGCCGACGCCAAGACCGTCCTGCTGCTGCAGTGGGCGGCGCTGCGCGGACCGTTCTCAGCGGGCGCCGCGCTCCCGGGCCAGGGCGACGTAGTGCTCGACCAGTGACGCGTCGTCGACCGCCCCGGGGTTGACCGCCTTCTCCGGCGGCACCCCCTGGAACAGCCGCTTGAGCGGCACCTCCAGCCGCTTGCCGGTCCGGGTGTGCGGGACACCGGGGACGACGAGGACCTCGTCGGGCACGTGCCGCGGGCTGGCCGAGCTGCGGATCGCGGCCCGGATGCGGTCGGCGAGCTCGCCGGTGAGCTCGGCGCCGGGCGCCATCTGGACGAACAGCGGCATCCAGTAGCCGCCGTCGCGCTGCTCGACGCCGAGGACGACGCAGTCGGCGACCTCCGGGAAGCTCTCGACGGCGGCGTAGATGTCGGCGGTGCCCATGCGCACGCCGCCGCGGTTGAGGGTGGAGTCCGAGCGGCCGGTGATGACGCAGGTGCCGCGCTCGGTGACCTCCATCCAGTCGCCGTGCCGCCACACCCCCGGCCACGGCTCGAAGTAGGCCTCGCGGTAGCGGCTGCCGTCCGGGTCGTTCCAGAAGTACAGCGGCATCGACGGCATCGGCTCGGTGACCACCAGCTCGCCGAGCTCGCCGGTGACCGGCTCGCCGTCCTCGCCCCACGCCGCCGCGGCGACGCCGAGCATCGGCCGCTGCAGCTCCCCGGCGGTCACCGGCAGCAGCAGCGTGCTGCCGATGAAGCCGGTGGCGACGTCGGTGCCGCCGGAGACCGAGGCGAGGAAGACGTCGCGGCCGACCGCGTCGTAGACCCACTCGAACGCCGAGGCGGGCAGCGGCGAGCCGGTGGACCCGATCGTCCGCAGCGCCGACAGGTCGTGGGTCTCCCCCGGCCGGATCCCGGCCTTCTCGCACGCGACGAGGTAGCCGGCGCTGGTGCCCAGGTAGGTCAGGCGCGTGCGCGCGGCGAGGGCGAACTGCGCGTCGACCGAGGGGTACGCCGGGGCGCCGTCGTGGACCACCACGGTCGCGCCGCGCAGCAGCGCCGAGGTGGCGATGTTCCACATGATCCAGGCGGTGGAGGCGTACCAGTAGAAGCGGTCGCCGGGGCCGACGTCGCCGTGCAGGCCCAGCTGCTTGTGCTCCTCGAGGACCACGCCGCCGTGCCCGTGCACGATCCCCTTGGGCAGCCCGGTGGTGCCCGACGAGTAGACGATCCACAGCGGGTGGTCGAACGGCAGCGCCTCGAACTCGGGCTCCTGCCGGTCGGCGACGGCGTCGGCCCAGCCCAGCGCGCCGTCGGGCAGCTCGTCGGGGAACAGCCGGGGGACGGCGATCGTCGCCGTCACGGTCGGCAGGGCGGCCCGGAGCTCGGCGACGACGCCGCGCCGGTCGTAGGGCCTCCCGTTGAAGCGGTACCCGTCGACGGCGACCAGCACGGTCGGCTCGATCTGGGCGAACCGGTCGAGCACCGCGCGGGTGCCGAAGTCCGGCGCGCAGGAGGACCACACCGCCCCGATCGACGCCGCGCCGAGGAACGCGACGACCGCCTCGGGGACGTTGGGCAGGTAGCCGGCGACCCGGTCGCCGCGCCGCACGCCCAGCCGGCGCAGGGTCGCGGCGAACGCGCCGACCTGCGCGCGCAGCTCGGCCCAGGAGACCTCGGCCGGCTCGGCGTCCTCCGCCACCGCGATGAGCGCGGGGTGCTGGTCGGTGGCGTGGCGCAGCGCCTGCTCCGCGTAGTTGAGGGTGGCGTCCGGGAACCACTCGGCGCCGGGCATCTCCCGCCGGGTGAGCACCCGGTCGTCGGGGACGCCGGGCAGCACGCCGGACCACGCGGCGACGTCGGCCCAGAACTGGTCGAGGTGCTCGACCGACCAGCGCCAGATCGCGTCGTAGTCGGTGGCGTCCAGGTCCAGCCCGCGGCGGGCGGCCACCTCGCGCGCGAAGGCCGCCAGCCGCGTCGCGTCCCGGACCTCCCGGGTGGGCTGCCAGAGCACCGGTGCGGGAGAGGTGTCAGCGGTCACAGCGGCACCCTGCCACTCCTCCCGCGTCCCCGGACCGGGTGGGTCGCCTCACGGGACGTGACCGTCCGGTCCCGTCTCCACCCGATCGGAGGACGGCGTTCGCCTGGCCACTTCTGTGACGGACCGGTTCCAATGAGTGAGCACTGTGTCGGACGACACCGGGGGGAGGTGCGATGGACGAGCGTTCTCCGCTGCCGTGCCGTCGCACCCGCCTGCGCCGGTGGGGCGGCCGCCTGGCGGTCCTCGCCGGGACCGCCGCCGGTATCTGGCTGGCCGGCGCGTCCGCCGCCTCGGCCGACGAGCCCCCGCCCGCCGGCCTGCTGGGCGCGGTCACCGCGCCGGTGGGTCAGGTGGCCGAGTCCGTCACGCAGCCCGTCGTCGCGCCCGTCGCGGATGCGGTCGCCCCTGTCGCGCACGCGGTCGCGCCCGTCCTGACGCCGGTCGCCGAGGCGGCCGCGCCGGTCACCGCGCCAGTGCGGGACGTCGTCGCGCCCGTCGGCCGGGCCCTCGAGCCGCTGACCGACGTCGTCGCGCCGGTGACGCAGGCGCTGTCCCCGGTGACGGGGGCGCTGCGGCCGGTCCTGGCGCCGGTCACCGGGGCGCTGCCGCCGGTCACCGGGGCGCTGCCGCCGGTCACCGGGGCGCTGCCGCCGGTCACCGGGGCCCTGGCGCCGGTGACCGGCGCGCACCCGCCGGTCCCGGACGTGCCGGCCCCCGTGACCGACGTCCTCGCACCCCCGGCCGCCGTGGTGGTCGACACCCCGGCCGGCGCCGGTGTGCCCGTCGTGGCCGCCCCGGTCGTCCTCGCCCCCGGCACCGACGTCGCGGGCCCGCGGGTCCCCGCCGCGGCCGAGCGGTCCGCGGGCGTCACCGGTCCCGCGCCCGCCGCGGCGCCGGTCGCGGTCCCGACGCCGTCCCTGCCGGTCCCGCCGCTCACGCCCGCCGTCCCCGCGGTGCCGGCCGTGCCGGCGTCCGCGGGCACCGCCTCCGGCACCGCCGGTGCCGACCAGCCCACCGCCGACCTCGGCGCGACCGTCCCCGTCGCGCAGCAGGCGGCCGCCGTGGCGGCCGCTGCCGAGGCCCGGGACGCCGCCGCCGGCGACCCGGTCGACCCCGCCACCTCCCCCGACTGAGGACGCGCCTCCCGGCCACGGGCCGGGCGAGCGCAGTCCCCGCCGTCCCCTCCGGGACGCGGTCCCGTCCTCAGTCAGGAGTCCTCCCATGCACCCCTGGGCCACCCGCGCCCTGCGCGTGGCACTGATGACCGGCGGCCTGCTGGCCGCCGGCACCGGTGTCGCCGCCGCGTCCGACGACCTCGACGTGACGGTGCCGGTCACCGTCACCGACAACGCGCTCGGTGTCCTCGACACCGGCACCCCGATCGGCGGGCTGGAGCTGCCCGCCGTCTCGCAGGACCTCTCCCTCGACGTGGGCCCGGTCGACGTCTCGGTGCCCGTGACGATCGGCGGCAACGACGCCTCGGTCGCCGGCGGCACCGCCACGCAGGCGCCGGCCGCGCCCGCCCCGGGCAGCACCGACCCGGCCGACGTCGTCGTGCCGGTGACCGTCGTCGGCAACGGGATCGGCGTGCTCGACGACGCCGCCGCAGAGGGCACCGCCCCTGCCGCTCCCGAGGGCGCGGTGACCGTGCCGGTCACCGTCTGCGGCAACGGCGTCGGCGTCCTGGGCGACGCGCTCGGGGGCTGCACCGCCGCCACGGAGCCGGCTCCCGTCCCCGTCGACGGCGGCCCGCTCGGCGACCTGCTCGACGCCGACGTCCCGGTCACCGCCTGCGGCAACGGCGTCGGCGTGCTCGGCGACGCCGCCGGGGAGTGCAGCCCCGCGGTGCCGACCGGGGACCCCGGCACCGGGCCCGACGGCGGCCTGCTCGACGTCGACCTGCCGGTCACCGTCTGCGGCAACGGCGTCGGCCTGCTGGGCGACTCGGCCGGCGACTGCACCCCCGCCACCTCCGGGGACGGCAGTGGCTCCGGCGGCGACTCCGACGGCGGCCTGCTCGACGTCGACCTGCCGGTCACCGTCTGCGGCAACGGCGTCGGCCTGCCGGGCGACGCCCTCGGCGGGTGCTCCTCCGAGGGCACGGAAGGCCCCGGCGCCCCCGGTTCCGGGGACGACGGCTCCGGCGGCGGCATCGACGTCGACGTGCCGGTGACCGTCTGCGGCGCGGGCCTGGGCCTGCTCGGCGACGCCCTCGGCGACTGCACGCCGCCGACCCGGCCGGTGGACCCGACCGACCCCACGGACCCGACCGACCCCACGGACCCGACCGACCCGACCGGCCCGCAGCAGACGGGCGCGCCGCAGGACTGCCCGGGCCACGGCACGGGCCACGGCACGGGCCACGGCACGGGCCACGGCACGGGCCACGGCACGGGCCACGGCACGGGCCACGACCGGGGTCACGGCCCGGGGAACGCCTGGGCCCACGGGGCCACCCGCCCGGCGTCGGCGGCCGGCTCCTGGACGGCCGGCTCCTGGACGGCGTCCGACCGCTCAGCGGGCACCGGGGAGCTCGCCTACACCGGCACCGAGACGGTCACCGTCCTCGGCGCGGCCCTGCTGGCCCTCGCACTGGGGACCGGGCTGACCCTCGCCGGCCGGCGTCGTCGCGAGGACGCCGTCTGACCGGCACCGGCTGACCGCCCTCCGCGGGCCCGGCCGGCAGCGCCGCCGGCCGGGCCCGCGGACGGGCGCGTCCGCGAGGACCTCTGCCACGATCCCGTCGTGACCGAGCCGGAGCCGGGGACCGAGCGCAACGTGCTGGGCGGTCCCCTCGACCCCTGCGGCACCGAGCCGCTGACCGGCTTCTACCGCGACGGGTCCTGCCGCACGGGCCCGGACGACGCGGGCAGCCACACGGTGTGCGCCGTCGTCTCCCGGGAGTTCCTCGCCCTGCAGCGCGAGCTCGGGAACGACCTCACGACCCCGCGGCCGGAGTTCGGGTTCCCCGGGCTGCGGCCCGGGGACCGCTGGTGCGTCGTCGCCACCCGCTGGCTGCAGGCCTACCGTGCCGGCGCCGCGGCCGGGGTGGTCCTCGCGGCCACGAACGCGCGGTCGCTGGAGGTCGTGCCGCTCGCCGCGCTGCGGCAGCACGCCGTCGACGTCCCCGACGACATCAGCGACCTGGAATGAGCCCGGCACCCCGCGCGCTGGTGCCGTCGACCCGCCCGGCCCGCGAGGAGTGCCCGTGACCGACCTGCTCGACCTGCCCGTCTCGACCCTGCGGGGCGAGGACACCACGCTCGGCGCGCTCACCGGCCGCCGTCCGGCCCTGGTGGTCAACGTGGCCAGCCGCTGCGGCCTGACCCCGCAGTACACCGGGCTGGAGGAGCTGCAGCGGGAGTACGGCCCGCGCGGGTTCACCGTCGTCGGCGTGCCGTGCAACCAGTTCGCCGGGCAGGAGCCGGGCAGCGCCGAGGAGATCGAGTCCTTCTGCTCGGCCACGTACGGCGTCACCTTCCCGATGACGGGGAAGGTCGACGTCGACGGCGAGGGCGCGCACCCGGTCTACCAGCGGCTCACCGAGGCCCCCGACGCCGCCGGCGAGGCCGGGCCGGTGCAGTGGAACTTCGAGAAGTTCCTGGTCGACGGCGACGGTGCGGTCGTCGCGCGATTCCGCCCGACGACCGAGCCGGGCGCGCCGGAGGTCCGGACGGCGATCGAGGCGCTGCTCGCCGGCTGACCCGGGGCCGCTCCGGCGGCGGATGCCGGGGTCGCGCGGGCGGGGCAGCATCGGGCCATGGCCGACCTGCACTTCTACTTCGACCCGGTGTGCCCGTTCGCGTGGCTGACCAGCCGGTGGGTGCGCACCGTCGCGTCCCGGCGCGAGTACGACGTCGACTGGCGGTTCATCTCGCTGCGCCTGCTCAACGCGCACGTCGACTACGACGCCCACTTCCCGCCCGAGTACGAGGCCGGCCACACCGCGGGGCTGCGACTGCTGCGCGTGGCCGCCCGCACCCGCGAGGAGCACGGCCGCGCGGCGGTGGGCACGCTCTACGAGGCCCTCGGCCGACGGGTCTTCGAGACCGAGCCCGACCGGCCCGGCACGGCCGTCGAGCGCGGCACGCGGGCCTACCTCGAGCCGGTGCTGGAGCGCGCCGGGCTGCCGGCCGACCTCGCCGACGCCCTCGACGACGACCGCTGGGACGGAGCGATCCGGGCCGAGACCGACGAGGCGCTGGCGCTCACCGGCAAGGACGTCGGGACGCCGATCCTGCACTTCGAGCCGCCCGGGGGCGTCGCCTTCTTCGGCCCGGTCATCAGCCGGCTGCCCGCCGACGACGACGCGGTCGAGCTCTGGGACGCCGTCGTCCGCCTGGCCCGCTTCCCCGGGTTCGCCGAGCTCAAGCGCAGCCTGCGCGAGCGCCCGCAGCTCCTCGCGGCGGGGGTGCAGCCGGACGAGGTCGGGGTACAGGAGGACTGGCACGGCGGGAGCCGCCGCACGAAACGGTGAGCGTGACCCGCTCCGGAGCGGGTACTAAGGTGAGCCTTGCCTGATCTCGACCCGTCCGGAGCTGCCCGGTGTCCGTCCCCAGCGTCACCCGCGCTCCCGCGGCGACCCGGGCCACCCCGGCGCGCCCGGCAGGGACCGCCCGGACGCGGCGCCGCCTGCTCGGCCTGGCCGGGCTCCTGGTCCTCGTGGTCGCCGCCTGCGCGGCCAGCATCGCGATCGGCACCCGCCCGCTCGGCCCGGGCACCGTGTGGGAGGTCATCACCGACCGCTCGCTGCGGACCGAGGAGGCGGTCATCGTCTGGGACCTGCGGGTCCCGCGCACCGTGCTCGGGCTCATGGTCGGGGCGTCGCTCGGGGTCGCCGGCGCCCTGATGCAGGGCCACACCCGCAACCCGCTGGGCGACCCCGGCCTGCTGGGCGTCACCGCCGGCGCCTCCTTCGCCGTGGTCCTGGCCATCGCGCTGCTGGGGATCAGCACGCCGTCGGGGTACGTGTGGTTCGCCTTCGCGGGGGCGCTGGCCGGGACGGTCGCCGTGTACGTCCTCGGCGCGGCCGGCCGCGGCGGGGCCACCCCGGTCACCCTCGCCCTGGCCGGCTCCACGCTGTCCGCGCTGCTGTACGCCCTCGTGCGCGCCGTGCTGGTCAGCGACTCGAACTCGCTGGACGCCTTCCGCTTCTGGGTGATCGGCGCGCTGGCCGGCCGCGGCGCCGACATCGCCTGGCAGGTGCTGCCCTTCGTCGTCGCCGGCCTGGTGCTCGCCCTGCTCAACGCGCCCGCCCTGGACCTGCTCGGCATGGGCGAGGACGTGGCCCGCGGCCTCGGCCAGCGGGTGTGGCTGGCCCGCGCCGTCGGCCTGGTGGCCATCACGCTCCTGGCCGGCGCCGCGACGGCGGCCTGCGGGCCGATCGCCTTCGTCGGGCTGGTGGTCCCGCACGCCGTCCGGGCGTTCACCGGGCCGGCGCACCGGTGGCTGGTCCCCTGCTCGGCGCTGGCCGGGGCGTTCCTGCTGCTGACCGCCGACGTCGTCGGCCGGGTGATCGCGCGTCCCGGCGAGGTGCAGGTCGGCATCGTGCTCGCCCTGCTGGGCGGGCCGTTCTTCATCGCGCTCGTGCGCCGGCGCCGGAGCGCGACGCTGTGAGGGCCGCCGCGTGACCGCCACCGTCGACACCATCCGCGAGACGACCCCGCCCGACCCCGGCGGGCGCGCGGCCGGCCGCGCGGTCGTCCTGCGCCGCGGGCCGGTGTCGGTGCGGTTCCGGTGGCGGTCGGTCGTCGTGCCGCTGGTCGCGCTGGCCGTCGTCGTGCTGCTCGGGGCGGTCGCGCTGGGCCGGGGCGACTACCCGATCGCGGTCACCGACGTGCTGCGCACGCTCGTCGGAGCCGGCGAGCAGGGCCAGCGGTTCGTCGTGCTGGAGCTGCGGGCGCCACGGGTCGTCGTCGGCGCGCTGGTCGGGCTGGCGCTCGGCGTGGCCGGCGCCCTGTTCCAGGCCTTCGCGCGCAACCCCCTGGCCTCACCGGACGTCCTGGGGATCACCTCGGGGGCCTCGGTGGGCGCCGTCGTCGCGATCGTCGCCACCGGCACCTCGTCGGCCGGCGCGGTCCTCGGCGGCGTCGGCGTCCCGCTCGCGGCCCTCGCCGGGGCACTGGGGGCCGGGCTGCTGCTGTTCCTGCTGGCCTACCGGTCCGGCGTCGACGGCTACCGGCTGGTCCTCGTCGGCGTCGCGGTGTCCTCCATCTCGCTGGCGGTGGTCGACTGGCTGCTCACCCGGGCGGCCATCTACGACGCCGCGGCCGCCTACGTGTGGATCGTCGGCTCGCTCAACGCCCGCACCTGGGACCAGGCCGTGCCGCTGGCCGTGGCCCTCGCGGTGCTGGTGCCGCTGGCCCTCGCGGCGGGGCGGGTGCTCGGCGTGCTGCAGTTCGGCGACGACACCGCGCGCGGGCTGGGCGTCCGCCTGGCCGCGGCGCAGGCCGCCGTCGTCCTCGTCGCGGTCGTGCTGGTCGCCGCGTCGGTCTCGGCGGCCGGGCCGATCACGTTCGTCGCGCTGGTCGTCCCGCAGATCGCCGTCCGGCTGACCGGCGGCTCGCGCCCGCCCCTGCTGGCCTCGGGTCTGCTCGGCGCGGCGCTGGTCGTGCTGGCCGACCTGCTCACGCGCACCGTCCTGCCCGAGGCCCTGCCGGTGGGCATCCTCACCGCCGTCGTCGGCGCCCCGTACCTGCTCTGGCTGCTCGTCCGCGGGAGGCGGACCATCGCATGACGACTCCCACCACCGACGCGCCCCCGGTGCCCGCCGCCGCCGGCGAGGGCCGGGTGCGCCTGGCGGCCGAGGGGCTGCGCCTGGCCTACGACGACCGCGTCGTCGTCGACGGGCTGGACCTCGCGCTCACCGACGGCTCGTTCACCGCGATCGTCGGGCCGAACGGCTGCGGCAAGTCCACGCTGCTGCGGGCGCTGGGCCGCCTGCTGCGCCCGGCGGCGGGTCAGGTGCTGCTCGACGGCCGGACGATCGCCAGGACGCCGACCCGCGAGGTCGCCCGCGTGCTCGGGCTGCTGCCGCAGACGCCGGTCGCCCCCTCGGGGCTCACCGTCGCCGACCTCGTGGCCCGCGGCCGCCACCCGCACCAGAGCTGGCTGCGGCAGTGGTCGACCGAGGACGAGGCGGTCGTCGCCGAGGCGCTGACCTGGACCGACATGGGCGACCTCGCCGACCGCCCGGTGGACGAGCTCTCCGGCGGCCAGCGGCAGCGGGCGTGGATCTCCATGGCGCTCGCCCAGGGCACCGACCTGATCCTGCTCGACGAGCCGACGACCTACCTGGACCTGTCGCACCAGATCGACGTCCTGGAGCTCGTGGCGCGGCTGCACGCCGAGCGGGGGCGGACGGTCGTCGTCGTGCTGCACGACCTCAACCTCGCCGCCCGCTACGCGCAGCGGCTGGTGGCGATGCGCGACGGCGTCCTGGTCTCCTCCGGCACGCCGCACGAGGTGCTCACCGAGCAGCTGCTCGCCGACGTCTTCGACCTCGAGGCCCGCGTGGTGCCCGACCCGGTGGCCGGCACCCCGATGGTCGTCCCGGTCCGACGGCTCCCCCGGTGAGCTGATGGAACGGCCCCGCTGCAGGGGCCCGCCGCGAGCGTGCGAGCGGTGGGGGCAGCGGGGTCCTTCCTCAGTTCTCGGCGCGGCCCTCGCGCCAGTAGCCCATGAAGGCCACCGAGCGCCGGTCGACGCCGAGGTCGCCGACCAGGCGGCGGCGCAGCTGCTTGACCATCCCGGCCTCGCCGGCCAGCCAGGCGTAGCAGCCCGCCCCGGCCGCGGGGTCCTCGGGGACCTCCCACAGCAGGCCGGTGTCGAGGTCGACGTCCTCGGGGGCGGGCGCCGGCGCGGCGCAGATCCCCAGGTCCACCAGCGCGGCGTGCACCGCGGGCACCAGCAGCTCGCCGCGGGGGCGGTCGGCGCGGGCCAGCCAGCGCACCTGCACGCCCTCGGGCAGCCGCAGGTCCTGCAGGTCCCCGGCCTCGGGCACCTCGAGGACGGCGACGGCGCGGCGGCCGGGCGGCAGCGCCTCGAGGATCGCGCCGACGGCGGGCACCGCGGTCTCGTCGCCGGCGAGCAGCAGGCAGGAGGCCGTGGCCGGCGGGGCCCACTCGACGCCCCACGCGCGGCCGCGGCCGGGACGGTCGGGGCCCATGAGCACCATCGGGTCGCCCGGGCGGGCCTGCGCGGCCCAGGTGGCGGCCGGGCCGGCGTGCCCGTCGGCGACACCGTGCAGGACGACGTCGAGGTCGACCTCGGACCGCTCGGGGCGGGCCGCGCGCACGGTGTAGGTGCGCAGGACCGGGCGCCGCTCCTCGGCCAGCGCGCAGTAGGCGGGGTACCACTCGGCGCCGGCGGCCTGCAGCTCGGCCAGCGCGGTCGGGTCGGGGGCGAGGACGAGCTTGACCCGCTGGTCGTCCCCGGCCACGCCGAAGCCCTCGAGCTGCGGGCCGGTGAGCGTGATCCGCACCATCGACGGGCCGAGGGAGCGGACGCGGGCGACGACGGTCTCGAAGAACAGCCACTGCGGCAGCTCGGCCACCGCCGCTGCCGGGGCCTCGGTCGTCGTCGTCACGCGGGTCTCCGCTCCGCTCGGGGACGGCCCCTGCGGACCGCTTGTAAGGCAAGGCTAACCTCCCCTCGCCCGCAGGGGGAAGCCCCCTGCCCGAACCGGAGGAGGACCCCGGTGTCCCGACCCCCGCGCCCGCTCGGCGCCTCCCTCGCGCTGGCGGCCCTGCTCGCCGCGAGCGCCTGCGCCGGATCCGGCACCGACGACGAGGCGGAGGCCGCGACGGGAGGCTGGTCGTTCACCGACGACGTCGGCACCACCGTCGGGCTCGACGCCGCGCCGGAGCGGGTGGCCGGCCTGAACGACGTCGCGTCGTCGCTGTGGAACCTCGGCATCGAGCCGGTGGCCACCTTCGGCCAGACCTCGGCCGCCGACGACGTCCAGTTCGAGGGCCGCGACCTCGACGGCGTGGAGATCGTCGGCGAGAGCTACGGGCAGATCGACCTCGAGGCGCTGGCCGCCGCCGACCCCGACCTGATCGTCACCACCGTCTACCCGGTGGACTCCGAGGGGACGCTGGACGACACCCAGCCCCTGTACGGCTTCGAGTCGCTGGAGCAGCAGGAGCAGGTCGCGCGGATCGCGCCGGTCGTGGCGATCGCCTGGCGCGGCTCGGCCGCCGACGTCATCGAGCGCACCGCCGAGCTCGCGGAGGCCCTCGGTGCGGACGTGGACGGCGAGGAGGTGAGCGCGGCCCGGCAGGACTACGAGGACGCCTCCGCGGCGCTCACCGAGGCCGCGTCCTCCGGGGTCACCGTGCTGCCGGTGGCCGCCTACCCGGACGAGGGCTTCTACGTGGCCAAGGCCCACGACGACCCGTCGCTGCGCCTGTACCAGGACCTCGGCGTGCAGTTCGTCGACCCGGGCGGCGACGGCTACTTCTGGCAGACCGCGAGCTGGGAGCAGGTGCCGCAGTACCGCAGCGACGTGATCCTCTACTCGCTGCGCGGCGCGATGACCCCCGAGGAGATGGCCGGCCAGCCGACCTACGGCCTGCTGCCGGCCGCGCAGGCGCAGCAGGTGTACCCGTGGGAGTACGTCGGCATGGACTACGCCGCCCAGGCCCGCTACATGGAGCGCCTGGCCGGCTGGCTGGCCGACTCCGACAAGGTGTCCTGAGGCGCGAGCGGCGCCGGCGTCTCGGGGACGGGCGCCGGCGCCGGGGCCGGCCGCGCGGCGGTGCGGGCGGTCTGGGCGAGCGCGATGCCGCCGAGCACCACCAACCCGCCGGCCACCTGCCAGCCGGTGAGCACCTGCTCCACCCACAGCCAGGCGACGACCGAGGCGAACACCGGCTCGACGGTGGCGACCAGCCCGGCCGTCGTCGGCGGCAGGTGGCGCAGCGCGGCGATCGACAGCCAGAACGGCGTGATCGCCCCGAGGACGACGATCCAGGCCACGAGCACCCACAGCGGCAGCTGCGCCGAGCCGAGCGAGACCGGCACCCGCTCCCCCAGCACGCCGGCGTCGAACGACGCGGTGAACGGGGCGACGACCGCCCAGAACAGCGCGGCGGCGACGAACGTCCAGGTGGTGAGCGCGACCGGGTCGCGGGTGGCCGTCCCGCGCTCGCCCATGAGGTAGTAGGTCGCCAGGCAGACGGCGGCGGCCAGGCCCGCGGCGACGCCGAGCGGGTCCAGCGAGCCGCCGCCCTCCCACACCTGCGCGACGAGGACCAGCCCGGACAGCGACAGCGCCAGCGCCACCCAGATCCGGGGGCGCACGGGTTCCCGGCGCACCAGCCGGACCCACAGCGCGATCCCGACCGGCGCGGTCATCTCGAAGACCAGCGCGATGCCGACGGGCAGCCGGCCGATGGCCACGTAGTAGAGGAACTGCGTGAGCGCGACGCCGACCACGCCGAACACGGCGAGGAAGGGCACCTCGCGCCAGGTGAGCCGCAGCCGCCGCGGGGAGACGAGCGCCAGCGCGGCCAGCAGACCGACCGCCGCCCCGCCGCAGCGCATCGCCGTCAGCCAGGTGGGCGGGACGCCGGCCTGCAGCGCGAGCGTGGAGACGGTGCCGTTGACGGCGAACAGCCCCGCCGCCGCCACGGTGGTCAGGTAGCCGACGGCTGGGCGGCGGGTGTGCGGCACCCGTCCGAGCGTAGCGGTCGTCGAGTCGGACGCCACCTACCGACGCGTCACCGGGCGCATGCGGGCGCCGCGTCCGCCCGGCGCGTCACGGTCCTGGCGCGGTGATCGCGGCCACGGCACGGGTGACCCACGGGGAGGGCGGGCACCCTCGACGGCGTGACCGAACCCCGCCCCCCATGGTCCCGACGGCGCCGCCGCCTGCTCCTCTGGCTGGGCGCGGGGGCCGTCGTCGGCGGGGTCGGGGCGCTCGTGCTGCCCGCGGAGTTCGGCGTCACCGCGGCCTACCTCGGGGCGCTGTGCGCGTTCCTGCTGGTCGCGGCGGCGGTGGTCTTCGTCGCCTTCCCCGGACCGGACACCGCCGGCGCGCTGCTGCGGTCGACGCCGGTGGCCGGGGCGGTCCTCGTGGTGGGGGTCCTGATCTCGCTGTCGGCGGAGGGGCAGCCGCTGTGGTGGGTGGCCGCGGGAGTGGGCGCGGTGTGGCTGGTCTCCGCGCTGTGGCTGGCCCGCTTCGGCTGACCCGCGGGAGGGCCCCGACTCCGGCCGGGCGAGACTGCGGGACGTGCACCTGCCCTCCGCCTGCTACCTCCCGGACGGCGACGGCTACGTCGCTACCGCGCTGACCATCGGGCCGTGGGACCCGGGCCTCCAGCACGCCGGGCCACCGGCGGCGCTGCTCGCCCGCGAGGTCGAGCGCACCGGCGGCATCCCCGGCGGGCAGACGGTGCGGCTGGCCTACGACGTCCTCGGGCCGGTGCCGGTGGGACCGGTGCGGGTGGAGGCGCGGGTGCTGCGCCCGGGCCGGCGGATCGAGCTGGTGGAGGCCACGCTCACCGCGGGCGGGCGCACGGCGATGCGGGTGACCGCCTGGCGGATGCGCAGCCGCGACGCGGCGGACACCGCCACGCCCCCGCAGCCGGCCGCCGTCGGCCCGGAGGACGCCCGCCCGGCGGTGTTCGACGTGTTCCGCGAGGAGGTCGCCTACCACCGCGCGCTGGACTGGCGGGAGGCGTCGGGCTCGCTCACCGGCACCGGGCCGGCCGCGGCCTGGACCCGGCCGCTGTGCGCGCTGGTCGAGGGCGAGCCGATGACGCCGCTGGAGCACCTCCTGGTCATGACCGACGCGGCCAGCGGCATCTCCGCCGAGCTCCCGTGGGACCGGGCGACCTTCGCCAACGTCGACCTCGTCGTCGCGCTGTTCCGGCAGCCGGCGGGCGAGTGGCTGGGCATGGACGCGACGACGACGATCGGGCCCGGCGGCGTCGGGCAGTGCTCGGCCGAGCTGCACGACACCACGGGGCGGATCGGCCGCTCGGTCGCCTCGCTGTTCGTCGAGCCGAGGTAGCGGCAACTCCGAGCCGCACCGGGTTGGATGGGCACCGACCCCACGAGCCACCGGAGGACCGGATCCCGCATGGCACCGTTCACCGACCTGCTCGACTGGCTGGCCGGCCGCGGCCTGGAGATCGTGCTGATCATCCTGGGCTCGGTCCTGGTGGCCCGGTTCGTCAGCTGGGTGGGCGACCGGATCACCAGCCGCATCGACGCCCGCTCCACCGGGGGTGACGTGCTGGTCCGCTCCGAGGCGGCCAAGCACCGGCACTCGCTCACCCAGGTCGTCACCTGGACGCTCATCGTGATGGTCTACGCGGTGGCGGCGTTCTACGTGCTCGACCGCCTCGGCGTGCCGGTCACCGGCCTGGTCGCCCCGGCCACCGTGCTCGGCGTGGGGCTCGGCTTCGGCGCGCAGCGGATCGTCGGCGACGTCCTGGCCGGGTTCTTCCTCATCACCGAGCGGCAGTACGGCTTCGGCGACGTCGTCTCGATCCAGGTGGTCGGCGGCGGCGACCCGGCCGACGGCACCGTCGAGGACGTCACGCTGCGGATCACCCGGCTGCGCTCGGCCGACGGCGAGGTGGTCACCATCCCGAACGGGCAGATCGTCAAGGTGGTCAACCTGTCCCGCGACTGGGCGCGCGCGGTGGTCGACGTCCCGGTGCCGACGACGGCCGACGTCACGCGGGTCAACGAGATCCTCCGCGAGGTGGGCCGGCAGGCCTTCGCCGACCCCGACCTGCGCCGCCTGCTGCTCGACGAGCCGAGCGTGATGGGCGTCGAGAGCATCGACCTCGAGCAGGTCAACGTGCGGGTGGTCGCCCGCACGCTGCCCGGCCGGCAGTTCGAGGTGAGCCGCGACCTGCGCGCCCGGATCGTGCTGGCCTTCGGCCACGCCGGCCTCAACGTGACCCCGGAGCCGGCACCCGCACCGGCGCCCGCCCCGGTCCGGCAGGGGGCGCAGCAGTGACCGTCCCGGGCGCGCCGCGTCCCGAGGAGACCGGCGGCGGCGACCCCGCCGGCCGCGGCCGCTTCGGCCTGTCGAACGTCTTCCGCCGCTCACCCGGGCACATCGGCCGGGCGCGCACCTCCACGCTGGTGCTGGCCGCGCTCTTCGTGGGCCTGGGCGTGCTCTACCTGTACGTGAAGCCGCCGGACCCGGCGACCGTCCCGGCCGGCGGCACGACGGAGGTCACCACCCCGGCGCCCGCGCCCGCGCCGGAGACGACGGCACCCCCGACGACTCCCGAGCCGGAGCCGACGACGCCGGAGGAGACGACGACGCCCGAGGAGACGACGGCGCCGACGCCGGTCCCGACGACCACCGCGCCGGCTCCCCCGACCCTGCCGACGACGGCCACCCCGCGGACGACGGAGCCCGCGACGGAGACGCCGACGACGCAGCAGCCGCCGTCCCCCGCCGAGGAGCCCCCGCCGACGACGGACACCACCCCGACCACCTGACGCGGCGCGTGGACAGCCGATGTGAACGACGGTTAACGTCCGGGGCGGAGATCCCACACAGGAGGCACAACATGGCGGTGGCCGCGCCGGAGTCGTCGCGCGCCCGGCACGAGGACCTGGTCGCCGAGCTGCGCGAGCGGCTGGCCCGGCGCGCGCTCGGCGGCTCCGAGGCCGCCCGCGCCCGGCACGTCGAGCGCGGCAAGCTGCTCCCCCGCGACCGCGTCGCGCACCTGCTCGACCCCGGCAGCCCGTTCCTCGAGCTCTCGCCGCTGGCCGCCGAGGACATGTACGACGGCGACTCCCCCGGCGCCGGGATCATCACCGGCATCGGCCGGGTCGCGGGCCGCCCGTGCGTCGTCGTCGCCAACGACGCCACGGTCAAGGGCGGCACCTACTACCCGGTGACGGTGAAGAAGCACCTGCGGGCGCAGGAGGTGGCGCTGCAGAACCGGCTGCCGTGCGTCTACCTCGTCGACTCCGGCGGCGCGTTCCTGCCGATGCAGGACGAGGTCTTCCCCGACCGCGAGCACTTCGGCCGGATCTTCTTCAACCAGGCCACGATGAGCGCCCGCGGCATCCCGCAGGTGGCCGCCGTCCTCGGCTCCTGCACCGCCGGCGGCGCGTACGTGCCGGCGATGGCCGACGAGTCGGTGATCGTCCGCGAGCAGGGCACGATCTTCCTGGGCGGGCCGCCGCTGGTGAAGGCCGCCACCGGCGAGGTGGTCAGCGCCGAGGACCTCGGCGGCGGCGACCTGCACAGCCGCGTCTCCGGCGTCACCGACCACCTGGCCGACGACGACGAGCACGCGCTGGAGATCGTCCGCGGCATCGTGTCCACGCTGGCCCCGCCCGCGCCGCCGGCCTGGGAGGTGGCCCCGCCGCGGGACGCCGTCCGCCCGCAGACCGACCTCTACGACCTGGTGCCGGTCGACCCCCGCACGCCCTACGACGTCCGCGACGTCGTCACCACGCTGGTCGACGGCGGCGAGCACCAGGAGTTCAAGGCCCTCTACGGGCCCACGCTGGTGACCACCTTCGCCCGGCTGCACGGGCACCCGGTCGGCATCGTCGCCAACAACGGCGTGCTGTTCGGGGAGTCCGCGCTCAAGGGCGCGCACTTCGTCCAGCTCTGCGACCAGCGGCGCATCCCGCTGCTGTTCCTGCAGAACATCACCGGCTTCATGGTCGGCCGCGACTACGAGGCCGGCGGCATCGCCAAGCACGGCGCCAAGATGGTCACCGCCGTCGCCTGCGCCCGGGTGCCCAAGCTGACCGTCGTCATCGGCGGGTCCTACGGCGCGGGCAACTACTCGATGTGCGGCCGGGCCTACTCCCCCTGCTTCCTGTGGATGTGGCCCAACGCCCGCATCTCGGTGATGGGCGGCGAGCAGGCCGCGTCGGTGCTGGCCACCGTCCGCCGCGACGGGCTGGCCGCCCGCGGCACCGACTGGCCCGCCGAGGAGGAGGAGGCGTTCAAGGCGCCGATCCGCGGCCAGTACGAGGCCCAGGGCAACCCCTACTACTCGACGGCGCGGCTGTGGGACGACGGCGTCCTCGACCCCGCCGACACCCGCACCGTCCTCGGCCTGGCGCTGTCCGCGTGCGCGCAGGCCCCCCTCGACGACGTCGCCTACGGCGTCTTCCGGATGTGACCGCCGTGTTCGACACCGTCCTCGTCGCCAACCGGGGCGAGATCGCCGTCCGCGTCGTCCGGACGCTGCGCCGGCTCGGCATCCGCTCGGTCGCCGTCTACAGCGACGCCGACGCCGGCGCCCCGCACGTCCGCGCCGCCGACGTCGCCTACCGGCTCGGCCCCGCCCCGGCCGCGGAGAGCTACCTGTCGGTGGAGCGCGTGGTCGAGGCGTGCCTCGCCACCGGCGCGCAGGCCGTGCACCCCGGCTACGGCTTCCTCTCGGAGAACCCGGCCCTGGCCGCCGCGCTGGCCGACGCCGGCGTCGTGTTCGTCGGCCCGCCGGCCGAGGCGATCCGGGTGATGGGCGACAAGATCACCGCCAAGAAGACCGTGGTCGCCTCGGGCGTGCCGGTCGTCCCCGGCATCGCCGAGCCCGGCCTCACCGACGACGACCTGGTGGCCGCCGCCCCCGGGATCGGGTTCCCGGTGCTGGTCAAGCCCTCGGCGGGCGGCGGCGGCAAGGGCATGCGGGTGGTCGAGGACGCCGCCGGGCTGCCCGCGGCGCTGGCGTCGGCCCGCCGGGAGGCGCGTGCGGCGTTCGGCGACGACACGCTGTTCCTCGAGCGGTTCGTGCAGCGGCCGCGGCACGTCGAGGTGCAGGTGCTCGCCGACGCGCACGGCGCGGTCGTGCACCTCGGCGAGCGCGAGTGCAGCCTGCAGCGGCGGCACCAGAAGGTGGTCGAGGAGGCGCCGTCGCCGCTGCTGGACGCCGCCACCCGCGAGCGGATCGGCGCGGCGGCCTGCGCCACCGCCCGCAGCGTCGGCTACACCGGCGCGGGCACCGTGGAGTTCATCGTGTCGGCCGACCGGCCCGACGAGTTCTTCTTCATGGAGATGAACACCCGGCTGCAGGTCGAGCACCCGGTCACCGAGCTGGTCACCGGCCTGGACCTGGTCGAGCAGCAGCTGCGGGTGGCGGCCGGGGAGCCGCTGCCGTTCACCCAGGACGACGTCGCGCTGACCGGCTGGGCGGTCGAGGCGCGGGTCTACGCCGAGGACCCCGCCCGCGGCTTCCTGCCCACCGGCGGGCGGGTGCTGGCACTGGCCGAGCCCGCCGGCAGTCGCGTGGACTCCGGTGTCGCCGCCGGCACCGTCGTCGGCTCGGACTACGACCCGATGCTGGCCAAGGTGGTCGCCGCCGGCCCCGACCGCGCCACGGCACTGGCCGCGCTGGACCGGGCGCTCGCGGAGACCGCGGTGCTCGGCGTGACCACCAACGTCGGGTTCGTGCGGTCGCTGCTCGCCGAGCCCGCGGTCCGCGCCGGGGACCTGGACACCGCGCTGCTCGACCGGTTCGCCGCCGCCTGGGAGCCGCCCGCCGTCCCCGACGACGCCGTCCTCGCCGCCGCCGCGCACGTGTGGCTGGCCGCCTGGGCCGCCGCCGACCCGGCCGACCCGTGGAGCGCGCCCACCGGCTTCCGCGCCGGCGCGCCGTCCGCGCCGTTCGTCGTCCGGCTGGAGGCCGGCGGCCGGCAGCGGACGGTGACGCTGACCGGCACGCCCGCCGCCGCGCGCGCCGGCCTCGACGGCGCCGACGCCGGGCCGCTGAGCTGCGCGCCCGAGGACGGCGGCCTGGCGCTGGTGCGCGACGGCGTGCGGTCGCACTGCCGGGTGGCCGAGGACGGCGACGCGCTGTTCGTGCACGCCGGCGGCGCCGACTGGCCGCTGCGCCGGGCCCGGCGGCCGGTGCTGCGGCCGGACGCAGCCGCGCACGCCCCCGAGCTGACCAGCCCGATGCCCGGCACGGTGATCGCCACCCCGGCGTCCCACGGTCAGCCGGTCGGCGCGGGCGACCCGGTGGTCGTCGTCGAGGCGATGAAGATGGAGCACACGCTGCGCGCCCCGGCCGACGGCGTCGTCGACCTGCTCGTCGCCCCCGGCGACCGCGTCGCCCTCGACCAGGTGCTGGCCCGGCTCACCCCGGCCTGAGTTCCGCGGCCAGGGGTGCGCCGGGTCGGGAGGTCCCGACTGCGTGCCGCCCGGGACCGCGACGGGCCGCGCCGGGGACCAGCCCGGCACGGGTCGCTCGATCGGCCCTACGCGGGCACCGGCCGCGACGCCAGGATGGAGGTCCGGAGATCGTCCAGGGCACGGTGCCGGGCGCCGGCCAGCGACGGTTCCGCCGTGGCCCGGGCGACCTGGAGCGGCACGCCCCGCGGCTGGTGCGCCAGCGCCTCCGACACGGCCCTCACGACGGCGGGACGCGGGCCCCACGTACCACCGAGGACGATGAGCCGGGGGTCGGTGAGCGCGACGACGGCCCCGAGTACGCCGCAGATCGCCTCCGCCAGGGCGGCGAGCACGCGGCCCGGCCGGTCACCGGGAGCGTCGACCACGCCCAGCAGGGCGTCGACGTCGACGGCGGTGGAGTCCGGCCGGCGCAGCTGCAGCTCGGCGAAGACCTCGGTGAAGGCGACGGCGCGGCCGTCGGGGCTGCGAGTGAGCACGTGGGCGATCTCGCCGGCGAGGCCGCCGTGCCCGCGGCGGACCTCGCCGTCGGCGACGACGGCGCAGCCGAGCCCCTCACCCAGGTACAGGTACGCGAAGTCCTCGAGCTCCCCAGGGGCCGCGGCCGCGCGCTCGGCGCGGGCGGCCCAGTTGACGTCGTTGTCCACGGTCACCGGCCCGGCGACCAGCGGGGCGAGGACCTCGACCGGGGAGAGCTCACCGACCAGGAACGGCGCGTCCGGCAGGTGCACCAGCCGGCCCGAGCCCCGGTCGACCGGGTCGGCGGCGCTGACCACGGCCGACCGGGCCGGGCCCGGGCCGCCGTCCACGGCGCGGCGGGCCGCCGCCCGCAGCGCCCGAGCCACCTGGTCCGGCTGCGCGGGGCGGCCGACCGCCTCGGCCTCCCGGGCGACGACCCGGCCGTGGACGTCGACGGCCTCGGCGACGACGCCCTCCGGGGCGATGCCGAGGACCAGGGCGACCCCGAGGTCGCCGGCGAGCGCGTAGTAGGTGCCGATCCGGCCGCGGCCGGTGGTGCGCTCACCGGTGTCGCGCAGCAGCCCCGCCTCGGTCAGCCGGCGCACGCTCTCGCCGACGGTGGGCTTGGAGATGCCGGTGCGGGCGGCGATCTCGGCGCGGGTCAGCCGGCCCCGGTCGATCAGCGCGCGGAGGACGTGCTCGTCGGTCAGCGAGCGGAGCAGCTCCAGCGACGGCTTGGCCGGGGTCATGCGGACGAGTCTAGTAAGGACTGTTGCCTGGAACGCGCGGCTGCTCTAGGGTCCCACTCAAGTAAGGAGTCCTTCCTGAACGGAGTGAGCACCGTGACCCTCACCGCCTCCCCCACCCCGCACGCGCGGCACCTGCCGCCGCTGCCGCACTGGGAGACCCCCCCGGAGGACCTGAAGGCCGCGATCCGGGAGATCAAGCCGGCGCTGCGGGCGCGCATCGCCGCCTCCGGTCGCACGGTGGAGGAGGTCTTCGCCGTCGTCGAGGCCCGCATCGCCGCCGCGGTCGCCGAGATCGAGGCGGCGAAGGCGCGCGGTGAGCAGATCTGGCCGGTTCTCGACTACGCCGACATCGAGGCGGGCACGGTCTCCGCCGACCAGCTCGCGACGCTCCGCCGCCGCGGCTGCCTGGTCGTCCGCGGGCACTTCCCCCGCGAGCAGGCGCTGGCCTGGGACGCCGGCATCGTCGACTACGTCGAGAGCAACCGCTTCTTCGAGGACTACCGCGGCCCGGGCGACGACTTCTTCGGCAGCGTCGGCTCCAAGCCCGAGATCTACCCCGTCTACTGGTCCCCGCCCCAGATGGAGGCCCGGCAGAGCGACCGCATGGCCCGGGTGCAGGGCTTCCTCAACGCGCTGTGGACGTCCGAGTCCGACGGCGTCCGGTGGTTCGACCCGGACCGCGACTCGCTCTACCCCGACCGCATCCGCCGCCGCCCGCCGGGCGCGGACTCCGGCGGCCTGGGCACCCACCTCGACCCCGGCACGCTCGACCTGTGGATGACCGAGGCCTACCAGAAGGCCTTCCGGCACCTGTTCGACGGCACCGTCGAGGCCTACGACCCGTACGACGCCGCCTACCGCACCGCCGGCCCGCAGTACCCCGGCTCCACCATGTGCTCGGCGTTCCGCACCTTCCAGGGGTGGACCGCGCTGTCGGACATGGACCACGACCAGGGCGTGCTGCACACCGTGCCGATCCCCGAGGCGATGGCCTACCTGATGCTGCGCCCGCTGCTGCCCGACGTCCCCGACGACGACATGTGCGGCGTCACCACCAACCAGGTCTTCCCGGCCAGCGAGAAGTGGCACTCCCTGCTGCTGCGCGCCGCCAGCGGCATCCCCGACGTCCGCGCCGGCGATTCCGTCTGGTGGCACTGCGACATGATCCACTCGGTCGCCCCGGTCACCGACCAGCAGGGCTGGGGCAACGTCATGTACGTCCCCGCCGCCCCCTGGTGCCCGCGCAACGAGGCCTACGCCGCCTCCGTGCGCGACGCGTTCCTCACCGGCTCCAGCCCCACCGACTTCCCCGCCGAGCACTACGAGCGCACCTGGCCGGACCGGTTCACCCCCGACCAGCTCAACGACATCGGCCGGCGCGGGCTCGGCCTCGCCTGACCCACCCCCGCCCGAGCCGCGGCGCGGCAGGATGCCCGGCATGGTGCTGGGGCTGCGACGACCGGTCGTGCAGGCGCCGATGGCCGGCGGGCCGTCGACGGTGGAACTGGCCGCGGCGGTGTCCGGGGCCGGTGGCCTGGGCTTCCTCGCCGCCGGCTACCGGACGCCGGACGCGGTGCGCGAGGAGGTCCGCGCCGTCCGGGCGCGGACCCGGGAGCGGTTCGGCGTCAACGTCTTCGTCCCCGGGCCGCCCGCCGACGAGGGCGCCCTGCGCCGCTACGCCGAGCGGCTGCGGCCCGAGGCGCGGCGGTGGGGCGTGGACCTCGGCGAGCCCCGCGCCGACGACGACGCGTGGGAGGCCAAGGTCGCCGTCCTCGCCGAGGAGCGGGTGCCGGTGGTGTCGTTCACCTTCGGCCTGCCGCGGCCGGACATGGTCGCCGCGCTGCACGACGCCGGCGCCACCGTGCTGGTCACCGTCACCTCGCCGGAGGACGCCCTCGCCGCCCGCGACGCCGGCGCGGACGCGCTGGTGGTGCAGGGGGTCGAGGCCGGCGGCCACCGCGGCGGCCTCCGCGACGAGGACGGGGCGGGCGAGTACGGGCTGCTGCCGCTGCTGCGGCTGGTCGCCCGGGCGGTGGACCTGCCGATGGTCGCCGCCGGCGGGATCGTCGACGGCCCCTCGGTCGCGGCGGTGCTCGTCGCGGGCGCGGAGGCCGCGCAGCTGGGCACGGCGTTCCTGCTGTGCCCCGAGGCCGGGACCGGCGCGGCGCACCGGGCGGCGCTCGGCGCCGGCCGGCCGACGGCGCTCACCCGCGCGTTCAGCGGCCGGCGCGCCCGCGGGCTGGTCAACCGCTTCCTCGCCGAGCACACCGCCGCGGCTCCGGCCGCCTACCCGCACGTCCACCACCTGACGACGCCGTTGCGCGCGGCGGCCCGGCAGGCCGGCGACCCGGAGGCCATCAGCATGTGGGCCGGGCAGGCGTACGCGCTGGCCGAGGCGCTGCCCGCCGGGGAGCTGGTCGCCCGCCTCGCCGACGACGCCGCGGCCGCCCTCGCGCACCCCCGGCCCGGCGCCTCCTGACCGGGCGCTAGGGTTCCGCGCAGGCTCACGAGAGGCAGCGACAAGTACCTGGCTGGCTGCCCGGCAACCTCTCCTCCGTCCGAGGTGCTCCCAGGGGAAGAGCCGGCCGCGCGGCGCCCGCCGCGCGGCAAGACGGAGCCCTCCGTGCGTCGCGGGGTCTCCGCGAGCGAGAGGAGACGGCGCCGTGCCCGACCAGCAGAGCTGGAGCTTCGAAACCCGGCAGATCCACGCCGGGACCAGCCCCGACCCCACCACCGGGGCCCGCGCCCTGCCGATCTACGCCACGACCAGCTACCAGTTCCGCGACGCCCAGCACGCCGCCGACCTGTTCGCGCTGGCCGAGATGGGCAACATCTACACGCGGATCATGAACCCGACGCAGGACGCGCTCGAGCAGCGCGTGGCCTCCCTCGAGGGCGGCGTCGCCGCGCTCGCGGTGGCCAGCGGCCAGGCCGCCGAGACCCTGGCGATCCTCAACGTCGCCGAGGCCGGCAGCCACGTCGTCGCCTCGGCGTCGCTGTACGGCGGCACCTACAACCTGCTGCACCACTCGCTGCCCAAGCTCGGCGTCGAGGTGTCCTTCGTCGAGGACCCCGACGACCCGGAGAACTGGCAGTCGCTGGTCCGCGAGAACACCAAGGCGTTCTACGGGGAGTCGATCGGCAACCCGAAGGGCGACGTCCTCGATATCTCCGCGGTGTCGGAGGTGGCGCACCGCAACGGCGTGCCGCTGATCGTCGACAACACCATCGCCACGCCGTTCCTCGTGCGCCCGCTCGAGCACGGCGCCGACGTCGTCGTCCACTCGGCCACCAAGTACCTCGGCGGCCACGGCACCGCCATCGCCGGGGTCATCGTCGACGGCGGCAACTTCGACTGGACCCGCGGCCGGTTCCCCGGCTTCACCACGCCGGACCCGACCTACCACGGCGTCGTCTACGCCGACCTCGGCGCGCCCGCCTACGCGCTCAAGGCCCGGGTGCAGCTGCTGCGCGACCTCGGCCCGGCGATCAGCCCGTTCAACGCGTGGCTGGTCGTGCAGGGCATCGAGACCCTGTCGCTGCGCATGGAACGGCACGTGGCCAACGCCCAGCGGGTGGCCGAGTTCCTCGAGGCGCACGACGAGGTGGAGTCGGTGCACTACGCCGGCCTGCCGTCCTCGCCGTGGCACGCCGCCCAGCAGCGCTACGCCCCGCGCGGCGCCGGCGCGGTGCTGGCGTTCGAGATCCGCGGCGGTGTCGAGGCCGGCAAGCGCTTCGTCGAGGCGCTGGAGCTGCACAGCCACGTGGCCAACATCGGCGACGTCCGCAGCCTGGTCATCCACCCGGCGTCGACGACCCACTCGCAGCTGACGCCGGAGGAGCAGCGGACCACCGGCGTCACGCCCGGCCTGGTGCGCCTGGCCGCCGGGCTGGAGGGGATCGAGGACATCCTCGCGGACCTCGAGGCCGGGTTCCGCGCCGCGAAGGGCGCCTGACGTGGGCGGGGTGCGGGACCTCCCGGGGTCCCGCACCCCGCCGCGCCCCGGCGGGTGGCGCGACGGCGACCCCGCCGGGGACCGGCTGTTCCTCGACCTGGACGGACCGGTCCGGCTCGAACGCGGCGGGGTGCTGCCCGGCGTCCGGGTGGCCTACGAGACCTGGGGCACGCTCGCCCCCGACGGCGGGAACGCGGTGCTGGTCGAGCACGCGCTCACCGGCGACAGCCACGTCACCGGCCCGGCCGGGCCCGGCCACCCGACGCCGGGCTGGTGGGCGTCGCTGGTCGGGCCGGGCGCGGCGCTGGACACCGACCGGTTCTTCGTCGTCTGCGCCAACGTGCTCGGCGGGTGCCAGGGGACGACCGGCCCGTCCTCGACCGCGCCCGACGGCCGGCCGTGGGGGTCCCGGTTCCCCGAGGTGACCGTCGGCGACCAGGTGCTGGTCGAGGCGGCGCTGGCCGACACGCTCGGCATCGACCGGTGGGCCGCCGTCGTCGGCGGGTCGATGGGCGGGATGCGGGCGCTGGAGTGGGCGGTCGCGCTGCCCGACCGGGTGGCCGGGCTGTTCTTCCTCGCCTCGGGCGCGGCGGCCACCGCCGACCAGATCGGCACCCAGACCACCCAGCAGGCCGCGATCCGCGCCGACCCGGTCGCCGGGCTCGGCGTCGCCCGGCGGATCGCGCACCTGACCTACCGCAGCGCGTTCGAGCTGGAGGAGCGCTTCGGCGCGGCCGTGCAGGCCGACGGCCGGTTCGCCGTCGCCTCCTACCTGGACCACCACGCCGACAAGCTCACCCGCCGCTTCGACGCCGGCAGCTACCTGGTGCTCACCGAGGCGATGAACACCTGGGACGTCGGCCGCGGCCGGGGCGGGGTGGAGGTGGCGCTGGCCCGGGTGACCGCGCGGGCGGTGGTGGCCGGCGTCGACTCCGACCGGCTCTACCCGCTGGAGCTGCAGCGGCGGGTGGCCGACGCGCTCGGGGTGCCGCTGCGGGTGGTGTCCTCGCCGTACGGGCACGACGGCTTCCTCATCGAGGCGGCCGCCGTCGGCGCGCTCCTCCGCGAGCTGCTCGACGCCTGACGGGGCCGGGGTCCCGGAGCCAGGGCCCCGGGCCCGGTCCGCCGGGATCCCGGGCTCCCGACAGACTGGGCCCGTGGACGACGACCTCGACGCCCTGCGGCCGGCCTGCGACCGCGCCCTGACCGGCCACGGCCCCCAGCGCGCCGCCGACCTGCTGGCCACCATCCCGCCGGACACCGCGCTGGACCGGTACGGCGCGGGCGGCGTCGTCGCGGAGCTCGAGGCGGAGGTCGCGCAGCTGCTGGACAAGCCGGCCGCGGTCTACCTGCCCAGCGGGACGATGGCGCAGCAGGCGGTGCTGCGGGTGCACGCCGGGCGAAGCGGCCGCGCCACCGTCGTCGCCCACCCCGAGTGCCACCTGTTCCGGCACGAGGGCGGCGCGCTGGCGCGGCTGCAGGGCCTGGTCGAGCGCCCGGTCGGCGACCGGCACCGGATGCTGCTGCGCGCCGACCTCGACGGCGTCGCCGAGCCGCCGGCCGCGCTGGTCGTCGAGCTGCCGCAGCGGGACCTGGGCGGTCCGCTGCCGCCGTGGGACGACGTCGTCGAGCAGGCCGCGTGGGCGCACGACGTGCACTCGGTGGCCCACCTCGACGGCGCCCGGC
This sequence comes from Geodermatophilus sp. SYSU D00698, assembly GCF_054050335.1. Classification (NCBI taxonomy): domain Bacteria; kingdom Bacillati; phylum Actinomycetota; class Actinomycetes; order Geodermatophilales; family Geodermatophilaceae; genus Geodermatophilus; species Geodermatophilus sp. SYSU D00698. The sequence continues at coordinate 6,599 of NZ_JBJGZD010000009.1, read as the reverse complement.
TGTGGGAGGCCGCCGCCGGCTACGAGATGCCGCCGTCGGACGTCGCGGCGCCGTTCGACACCGTCTACGTCAGCTTCTACAAGGGGGTCGGCGCGCTGGCCGGGTGCTGCGTGGCCGGGCCCGCGGACGTCGTCGCCGAGGTCCGGGAGTGGCGCGGGCGGATGGGCGGCACGCTGTTCGGCCTGTGGCCGGGCGCGGCCTCGGCGCTGTCGTGCCTGCGCCGCAGGCTGCCGCTGTTCCCCGCCTACCTCGAGCGGGCGCGGGAGGTCGCCGAGACCGTCCGCGGCCTGCCCGGGGTGCGGGTGGTGCCGGACCCGCCGCAGACGCCGATGCTGCACCTGCTGCTGTCGACCACCCCGGACGCCTTCCGCGCCGCCGCCCGCGCGCTCGCCCAGGAGGGGCTGTGGACCTGGGCGCGGGCGGGCGTCACCGGCGACCCCACCGTGGTGCGGGTCGAGCTCCCGGTGGGCGACGCGACGCTGGCGCTGTCCCTCGACGAGGTCCGCGACGCCGTCGCCCGCCTCGCCGGCGCCGTCTGAGGTGACGTGCTGGGCCGCCCTTTAGGGGCCCGCGCCGAGCGTGCGAGGCGTGGGGGGAAGGGTGGTCCTTCGTCAGTCCGCGGCGTCGCCGGGGGTGTAGCCGGCCGGCGGCAGCGGACGGCGCACCACCGGCCGCACCTTCCGCGCCGCGTCGAGCCGCTCGGTGTAGCTGGCCGCGTTGAGCCGGATGTGCGCGAGGTCGTCGTCGGTGGTCGGCCGCAGCACCTTCGCCGGGACGCCGGCCACCAGCGACCCCGGCGGCACGACCGTCCCCTGGGTGACGACGGCACCCGCGGCCACAATGGACCCCGACCCGATGTGCGCGCCGTTCATGACGATGCTGCCCATGCCGACCAGCACGTCGTCGTCGACGCGGGCGCCGTGCAGGACGACGCGGTGCCCGACGGTGACGCCGCGGCCGAGGACCAGCGGGAAGCCGGGGTCGGAGTGCAGGGTGCTGCCGTCCTGCACGTTGGAGCCCTCGCCGATCTCGATGACCTCGTGATCGGCCCGGGCGACCGCGCCGTACCAGATGCTGGAGCGCGGTCCCATCGTGACCGCGCCGACCACCACCGCCGTCGGCGCGACGAAGGCCTCCTCGTCGATGGCCGGGGCGCCGAAGGGCAGTTCCGCGATGTAGTTGTCCGCCACGGCGTCCACCCCAGCACACCCGGAGCCCCGTCGGCGCGGGCAGGATCACCCCGTGCCCGCTTCCCTGCCGCCGCTGCCCACCACGGTCGTCGGGAGCCTGCCCCAGCCCGGGTGGCTCATCGACCACGACCGGCTGGCTCACCAGTTCCCGCCCCGGGTCCGCGCCCGGGAGCTGTGGCGGCCGGCGCCGGACCTGCTGGAGGAGGCGCAGGACGACGCGACGCTGCTGGCGGTCCGCGCCCAGGAGGCGGCCGGCCTGGACCTGGTCGGCGACGGCGAGCAGCGGCGGGAGTCCTACTCGAACCACTTCGCCACCGCGCTCGACGGGGTCGACGTCGACACCCCCGGCACGGTGCTCAACCGCTCCGGGAAGCCGATCCCGGTGCCGCGGGTGGTCGGCGAGCTCCGCCGCCGCGGCCCGATCCAGGGCCGCGACGTGCGCTTCCTCCGCGCCGCCACCGACCGGCCGGTCAAGATCACGCTGCCCGGCCCGTTCACCATGGCGCAGCAGGCACAGGACGAGCACTACGGCGACGACCGCGCCCTGGCGCTGGCCTACGCCGACGTCGTCCGCGAGGAGATCGCCGACCTGTTCGCCGCGGGCGCCGACGTCGTGCAGATCGACGAGCCGTGGCTGCAGGCCCGGCCGGAGGTGGCCCGCCGCTACGGCTCCGAGGCGGTGACCCGCGCGGTGGAGGGCGCGCCCGGTCCGGTGCACCTGCACCTGTGCTTCGGCTACGCGGCCATGGTGAGCGAGCGCCCGGAGGGCTACTCGTTCCTGCCCGAGCTGGCCGACACCCCGGTCGACACGGTGTCGGTGGAGACGGCGCAGTCGCACCTGGACCCGGCGCAGCTGCGGCCGCTGCGCGGCAAGGGCATCGCCCTCGGCGTCCTGGACCTGTCCACGCCGGAGGTGGAGACGCCGGAGGTGGTGGCCGACCGCGTGCGGCGGGCCCTGGACGACGTCGACGTCGCGCGGCTGGTCCTCACCAGCGACTGCGGCCTCAAGTACCTGCCGCGGGCCTCCGCCGAGGGCAAGATGCGGTCGCTCGCGCGGGCGGCGGAGGTGCTCCGCACGGAGCTCTGAACGCGGGATCAGGGCGTGCGGACGCTCCACCGGTCGAGGAACTCCCCGGGGCCGACGGCGTCGAGCTCGTCCCGGATCGCGGCCAGCAGGTGTCCCGGCGCGTGCGGGTCCTCGGCGGGCACCCGCAGGACCTCCCTGCCGTCGGCGCGGCGGCGCACCACCACGTCGTGCACCGTCGGCGCGGGGACCAGTCCCTGGGCGAGCTCGGCGGCGAGGGCACCGGTGACGCGGACCCGGTGCCGCAGCCGCCCGCCCGGCCGGGGCTCGAGGTCGGCGGCGTAGACCTCACCGGCCCGGACGGCGTCGGCGCTCCCCGCGCCGACAGGGTGGCGCACCGGGGGACGTCCCGGTCAGGATCCCGGCGTGACCCTGCCGACCGACCTGCCGGTCCTGGCCTTCCCCGACCAGGCCGCGTTCGAGGCGTGGCTGGAGGCCGAGCACGCCACCGCGCCGGGCTGCTACGTGAAGCTGGCGAAGAAGGGCGCGGGCGTGCCCTCGCTGACCCGCGACGAGATGGTCGAGTCGCTGCTGTGCTTCGGCTGGATCGACGGCCGCAGCAACAGCGTGGACGACCACTGGTACCTGACCCGGGTCACGCCACGGCGGCCGCGCAGCGTGTGGTCGCAGAAGAACGTCGGCATCGTCGCCGGGCTCGTCGCGGCCGGCCGGATGCGGCCCGCGGGCCTGGCGCAGGTGGAGGCGGCGCAGGCCGACGGCCGCTGGGACCGCGCCTACGCGGGCCCGGCCACCATCACCGTCCCCGACGACCTCGCCGCGGCGCTGGCCGCCGAGCCCGCCGCGCAGGAGGCGTTCGCGGGGCTGGACGGCACCAACCGCTACGCCGTCCTGTGGCGGGTGCACACCGCCGCCACCCCGGCCACGCGGGCGAAGCGGATCGCGGCCCTGGTCACGATGCTCGCGGAGGGCCGCACCCTCCACTGAGAGGCCCCTCCTGCAGGGATACCGGAGCGGACGCTCAGTCCGCGAGGGGGTCGGCGTCCTCGGGGGCCACGCCGGGGCGCTCGCGCCAGAAGCGGGCGTCGCGCCACCGCCACAGCAGCATGAGCACGATCCCGGCCACCATGATCCCGACGCCGATCACCAGCGGCGGGCCGAGGCCGAGCCAGGCCTGGCCGGTGTAGCTGTTCCCCGGGTCGGCGAGGTCGCGCACGGAGAGCACCAGCAGCCAGCCGAGCATCGCCGCCCCGACCAGCGGACCGACGCCGAGCAGCAGCGCGTCGCGCACGCTGCGGGCCAGCCGGCGGCGGAAGTACCAGGCGCAGGCCAGGCCGGTGAGCGCGTAGTACAGCGCGATCAGCAGCGACAGCGCGGTGATCGAGTCGAACAGCGCGTTCTCGCTGACCAGGTGCACGCCGACGTACCAGGCGACCGCCACGCCGGCGACCCACCAGGTAGAGACGTCCGGCGTCCGGAACCGCTCGGACACCGACCCGAACCGCGCCGGCAGCGCCGCCCGCCGCGCCATCGACAGGCCGGTGCGCGAGGCCGGGATGATCGTCGTCTGCGTGGAGGCGATCGCCGAGGTGGCGACGGCGGCCAGCACCACCCAGTCCCAGCCGCCCAGCGCCTGCGTGGACAGCAGCGCGAAGACCGCCTCCTCCTCGTCGGCGTTGCCGGCCAGCCAGGACGTCCCCGCGAAGGAGACGACGGCGACCGCGACGCCGACGTAGGTGAGCAGCAGGACCACCGTCGACAGCACGCCGGCCCGGCCCGGGGCGACCCGCGGGTCGGTGGTCTCCTCGGTCAGGTTGACCGCCGACTCCCAGCCCCAGTAGGCGAAGACGCCGAGCAGGAGACCGCCGGTGAGCGCGGCGCCGCCGGCGCCGAAGGGGTCCAGCCAGTCCCAGGACGGCGTCAGCCCGCCGAAGGGCGAGTCGCCCCGGACGCCGCGGACGACCGCGACGACGGCGAACACCAGCAGCGCCGTGGTCTGGGCGAGGATCAGCCCGTTCTGCAGCCGGGCGGAGATCTCGGTGCCGAGCACGCAGATCGCCGACATGACGACGACCAGCAGCACGCTCAGCGCGACGACCGCGGGCGTGGAGTCGGCCAGGGCGTCCAGGCCCAGCACCAGCAGGGTGAACCGGACGCCGACCTCGGCCAGCGACCCGACCACCAGGACGCCGGTCATGGTGATCGCCCAGCCGCCGATCCAGCCCGCCGTCGGGCCGAAGGCTCGGGTGACCCAGGAGAACGTCGTCCCGCAGTCCGGGTCGGCCCGGTTGAGCGCGGCGAACGCGCCGGCGATGAGCAGCATCGGCACGAACGACGCCAGCATCACGCCGGGGGCGTGCACCCCGACCAGGGCGACGACGGGGCCGATGACCGCCGCCAGCGAGTAGGCCGGCGAGGTCGCGGCCAGGCCGATGACCAGCGAGTCGAGGAAGCCGATGGCCTCGGGCCGCAGGGCGGGTTCCTCACGCGGCAGTGCCCGGGTCACGGACGGCAACGGTACGGCCCGCCCCGGGGGACGGCGCGCCCGGCGGGCGCTAGGCCACGCGGACGGCGCCGCGGTACCCCGACTGGTCGACGCTGGTCACCGCGACCGGCTGGCCGTAGGTGCGCGCGTGCACCATCTTGCCGTCGCCGATGTAGAGGCCGACGTGGCTGACCGGCGAGTAGAAGTAGACGATGTCCCCGGGCATGAGGTCCGCCCGCGCCACCGGCGTCCCCAGCGTCGACTGCGCCCTGCTCGAGTGCGGCAGCGCGATGCCGGCGGCGGCGTAGGCGTAGGAGGTCAGCCCGGAGCAGTCGAAGCCGTCGGGTCCCGAGGCGCCCCACACGTAGGGGTCCCCGATCTGGGCCAGCGCCGTCTGCACGGCGATCGCGGCGGCGGGGCCGGGGGCGGCGGCCGCGGCGGCGGCCGCCGACGGCGCGTCGAGGACGGGGCCGGCCAGCGCGGTGGTGACGCGGGCCTGCTCGGCCGCCGTCAGCCGCTCGAAGTCGGCCTCGTACGCGTCGGCCTGCGCCCGGACCTGCGCCTGCTGGTCGTGCAGGGCGGTCAGCGCGGCGGTGGCCTCGGCGGCCGCGGCGTCGGCGTCGGCCCGGGCCTGCTCGGCCGCGGCCTGGGCGGCGGCCACCTCGGTGAGGACGCCGTCGGTGTGGTCGGCGATGAGGTCGATCATGGTCATCTGGGCGACGAGGTCGTCGGCGGAGTCGCTGCCCAGGAAGGCGGCCACGCGGGACCGGGTGGTGCCGGTGTAGCCGCTCTGCGCGATCGCGCGGATGGCCGGGGCGTACTGCGCGAGCGTCGCCTCGGCGGTGTCGGCGGCGGCGTCGGCGGCGGTGGCGGCCTGCTGCTGCGCGGCGACCGCGAGCTCGGCCTGGTGCACCTGCTCGTCGAGGGCGGTCAGCTGCCGGCCGGTCTCCTCGACCAGCTGCGCGGCCTCCGCGGCGGTGGCCGGCGGCGTGCCGGGCTCGGCGGAGGCGGACGAGGGGGCGAGCACGAGGGCCACCAGGCCGGTGGCGGCGACGACCGCACCCGTCCAGCACCGTCCCGTCGCCCGGTTGCGCTGCACGATCGGCCTCCCCCTGCCGCCTCCCGGCGGCGCTCCCCTGGTCTCGTCTCGGTACGGACCGTAGGGAGGTCGTCAGCGGAGCGTGTGCAGGGCGCGCGGTGCCCGGGGCGGGCGGGACCCCACGCTCCCCGTCCGTCCCACCCGTCCCGGCCGTCGCGCGACCGGGCCGGTCCTGTCAGGGGGAGGTGCTGCGGCGGCGGTCGGGGGCGAGCGGGACCAGCGCGTCGGACACCGCGCCGGTGACGAGGGAGTACAGGGCCTTGCCGGCGACGTCGACGACGCGGTCCTGCCGCGACCAGGTCCACGGCGGGTCGCCGACGCCGGTGGCGTTCTCCAGCGTCTGGTCGGTGGCCAGCCGGACGGAGGTGTGCCAGGCCGAGGCGCGCCAGCCGCGCAGGCCGCTGGCCGACCAGATCCCGCGGAGCGCGCCGACGGCGGCCCCGGTGCCCCAGTGCATGAGGTGGTTGCGCACGAACGGCCGCTCGGACCCGGGCGGGCGGCGCCGGGTGGCCAGCGCGGTGAGCGTGCGTGCCGGCACGTAGGAGTCCGGCCGGCCGGTCACCTGCTGCTCCACCTTCTCGGCCAGTGTCATCGCCGCGGTGCCGGCCAGGCCGGCCAGGGCACCGCGCATCGCAGCTCGTCCCAGCACGGGGTCCGCATACCCCGCGGGGGGGGGGGGGGGGGCGGGGCGCGCCCCCCCCCCGCGCCGTCGGGCCCCCCCCCCACCCCCACCCCCCCCCCGCCCGCCCGACGCGCGGCGGCGGGGGGGCCCGCAGAGCGGCG